>CANKBJ010000023.1 GCA_947479905.1 Bradyrhizobiaceae bacterium | reverse complement strand
GCCAACATCAAACAGAAATCCTACCCGGTGATAGAGAAGAGCGGCATCCTGTTCGCTTTTCTCGGCGATGGTGAGCCGCCGGCCTTTCCGCATTTCGATTGCTTCGTCGCGCCCGACAGCCACACCTTCGCGTTCAAGGGCATGATCGATTGCAACTGGCTGCAATCGCTCGAGGTCGGCATCGACCCGGTGCACACCTCGTTCCTGCATCGTTTTTTTCACGACGAAGATCCGGCGCAGGCCTATGGCAAGATGTTTCGCGATACGACGCGCGATTCGGACATGCCGATGACGCAGATCATGCGCGAGGTAACGCGGCCGCGCATCGAAGTGGAGGATACCGATTACGGCTTCCGGCTGGTGACCTTGCGCCAGATCAGCGACGCCTCGACGCATGTGCGCGTCACCAATCTGGTGTTCCCCAATGCCTTCATGATCCCGATGAGCCGCGAGATGACGATCTCGCAGTGGCACGTGCCGATCGACGATCACAAGCATTATTGGTACGCGATCTTCACCTCGTTCGGCGAGCCGGTGAACAAGGAGCAGATGCGCAACCAGCGTCTCGAACTTTATCAACTGCCCGACTACATCCCGAACAAGAACAAAAACAACGATTACGGTTTCGATCCGCACGAGCAGGAGCACGAGACCTATACCGGCATGGGCGCCGACATCAACGTGCATGACCAGTGGGCCTGCGAGTCGATGGGTGCGATCCAGGATCGCACAGAGGAACATCTCGGCACCTCGGACAAGGCGATCGCCGCCTATCGCCGGCTGCTGCGGCAATCGATTGAACAAACCGGCAAAGGCGAGACGCCCATCCTCGTCGTCGATGCGGCGCGCGCGGCATCCATCACCGGGCCCGCCGCCATTGACGGCATCGGCCCGACGAATGACTGGCAAGGCTACTGGCAGACGACCGAGGCCAAAAAGCGCGCGACGATGAGTTGGAAGAGCGAGGGATGAGCGCAAAATCCCCATCCTCGTCATGGCCGGGCTTGACCCGGCCATCCACGTCTTTCAACTCCGAAAAGCAAGACGTGGATGCCCGGGTCAAGCCCGGGCATGACGGTGCTTGATGGCGCCGCCCAAACGAAAATCGCCCGCCAGCTTCGTCGAGCGTCACAATCTGTGGACCTCGCGCCAAGAAAAAGCAGCGGCCGAGATCGACCGCGCGATCAAGCGCGACAAACTCGAAGTCGTGCGTTTCTCTTTCGCCGATCAGCACGGCGTGTTGCGCGGCAAGACGCTGTTGGCGTCGGAAGTCGCCGGCGCGTTGCGCAACGGCGTCACCATGACGACAACCTTGCTCGCCAAGGATACGTCGCACAAAAGCGTGTTTCCGGTTTTCACCGCCGGCGGCGGCTTCGGCATGGAAGAAATGCAGGGCGGCGCCGACTTCGTCATGGTCGCCGACCCGACGACATTTCGCGTTTTGCCGTGGGCCGCCAACACCGGCTGGGTTCTGTGCGACATCGTCTTCAGCAATGGTAGACCGGTGCCATTTTCGACCCGGGCGATCTATCGCAACGCTTTGACGACGCTCGGCAAAGCCGGATTCGATTTCATGGCAGGGCTGGAGGTGGAATTCCACCTGTTCAAGCTCGACAACCCGCGCCTTGCGCCGGCCGAGGCCACCTGGCCGCCGGAAGCGCCCGAGGTCAGCCTGCTGACGCAAGGCTATCAGTATCTGACCGAATCGCGTTTCGACATGCTCGATCCGGCAATCGAGATCTTGCGGCGCGGATTGCTGGCGCTCGGCCTGCCGCTGCGCTCGGTCGAAATTGAAATCGGCCCGAGCCAGGTCGAGTTCACCTTCCGCCCGCAGATCGGCATGGACGCCGCCGACACGATGATTCTTTTTCGCTCGGCGGTGAAGCAGATCGCACGCCGCAACGGTTACCTTGCGAGTTTCATGTGCCGTCCGTCTATGCCGAATATCGTATCGAGCGGCTGGCACCTGCATCAGTCGCTGATCGAGACAAAATCCGGACGCAACGCCTTCGCCGATCCGGACGGACTGTCCACGCTCGGCCGTTACTATCTCGGCGGCGTTCTCAACCACGCGTGCGCGGCGGCCGCCTTCACCACGCCGACGATCAACGGCTACAAGCGTTACCGTTCCTATTCGCTCGCGCCCGACCGCGCTATCTGGGGCCGCGACAATCGCGGCGTAATGATGCGCCTGATGGGCCAGCCGGGCGATGCTGCGACTCATCTTGAAAACCGCGTCGGCGAACCGGCCGCCAACCCTTATCTCTATATGGCGTCGCAAATCTATGCCGGGCTCGACGGTATCGCCAGACGCAGCGAGCCGGGGCCGTCAGCCGATACGCCCTACGAGATGGACGCGGCCTTGCTGCCGAAATCCCTGAGCGAAGCCACCACCGCGTTGCGCGCCGACGACGCCTTCCGCGCCGGTTTCGGCGGCGCTTTCGTCGATTATTACGCGCACATCAAGGACGCCGAGTTCGCGCGCTACAAGAAGGATGCGAACGAGACGGACGATCCAACCGCCGTCACCGCCTGGGAACAGAAAGAATATCTGGATTTGTTTTGATCCGTCATTCCGGGGCGCGAGCACTTGCGAGCGAACCCGGAATCCAGAGGATGGTTGATGTGTCTGGATTCCGGGTTCTCGGCCTTCGGCCTCGCCCCGGAATGACGAGTGAGGAATTGCCCAATGCCCTACGCAACGACAGCCGACAACGTGAAGCTCTACTACGAAGAAGCCGGCAAGGGGACGCCGATCCTGTTCGTGCATGAATTCGCCGCCGACTACCGCGGCTGGGAGCCGCAGATGCGCGAGTTCGGCAAGCGCCATCGCTGCATCACCTATTCCGCGCGCGGCTATACGCCGTCGGACGTGCCGAGCGATCCGACCGCCTATTCCTACCTGCATGTGATGCGCGATTGCGTCGCCGTGCTCGATCATCTGAAAATCGACAAGGCGCATTTGATTGGCCTGTCGATGGGCGGCTACACCGCCTTGCAAGTCGCGCTCAATCATCCCGCACGCGTGCGTTCTCTGGTGCTGGCCGGTACCGGCTCGGGCTTCGAGCGCGATTATGTCGCTGAGCATCACAAGAGTTCGCGCGCGGTCGCCGACCTGTTCGAGAGCGAAGGCTCGGCGCGCGTTGCCGACACTTACGGTCGCGGTCCGAGCCGCGTTCCGTTCGAGATCAAGGACCCGCGCGGCTTTGCCGAATTCTTGGCGCGTTTCGCCGAGCACGATGCGCGCGGTTCGGCCAACACATCGCGCGGCTTTCAAGGGTCGCGGCCGTCGCTGCTCGACTTCGAGGACGCGATCCGCAAGCTGACGATCCCGGCGCTGATCGTCGTCGGCGACGAGGACGAGCGCTGCATTGAATCGAGCCTGTTCTTGAAGAGCGCGATTGCCGCTTCCGGTCTGGTGATGTTTCCCAAGACCGGCCATGTGGTCAATCTGGAAGAACCGGACCTCTTCAACGCCGTCGTCGCGGACTTTCTGGGCCGCGTCGAGGCCGGCCGCTGGCTGGCGCGCGACCCGCGCTCGCTGGCGCCTAATCCGCCGAGCCCGATATGGAACCGCAAGCCGGCATAGCCGGTTAAACTGGATTAGAACGGGAGTTTGCCGATGCTGAAATGGGCCGTCGTCTTTTTGCTGATCGCCATCGTCGCCGGCCTATTCGGCTTCACCGGCGTCGAAGAAGCGTCCGCAACAATTGCCAAATGGCTGTTCGGCATTTTCCTGTTTCTGTTCCTCGGCGCCGTCGCCATCGGTTTGGCGATCGGGGCGAGGCTGACGTCGTAAAGCCGCGGCCGAACTAAACGTCGACGCTGGCGCTCAGCGCGTTGTCCTGGATGAACTGGCGGCGCGGCTCGACCAGATCGCCCATCAGCTGGTCGAACAGCACATTGGCCTCGTCGACTTCCTTGATGCGCACCTGCAGCAGCGAGCGCGCATTGACGTCGAGCGTCGTTTCCCAGAGCTGCTCCGGGTTCATCTCGCCCAGCCCTTTATAGCGCTGCATGGAGATGCCCTTGCGGCCGGCGCCGGTGATCGCCTCGAACAAAGCGACCGGGCCGTGGATCGGCCAAGTCTCATCCTTGCGCCGCAGCGCGCCGGGCTTCTCATAGACCTTCTGCAGCGACACCGCGTATTCATCTAACTTGCGGGCATCGGCCGAGCCGAGCAGCGCGTGATCGATGATGGCGACGCTCTGCACGCCGCGCACGGTGCGGGTGAACACGAAACCGGCGTCCTCGGTGAACGTGCCTTCCCAGCCGCGTTCGGTTTCCTCGGCCAGCACGTTCATGCGCTTGGCGATGAACGGCGCGGCCGCCTTGGCTTTCTCCGGATCGCCGAAGATCGCCGAATTGAGTACGCCGAGGATGGCGGCCTGCTCGACCACCTGACGATTGTAGCGGCTGTGCAGACCGTTGAGCGTATTGCGGATGTTGCGCGCTTCCTCGACCAGTCTCTGCAAATCCTCGCCGGCGCGCTCCTCGCCGCTCGCCAGCTTCAGCACCGCTTCCTCGACGCCGGTGGAAATCAGATAGTCCTCGAGCGCGCGCTCGTCCTTGAGATACTGCTCGGACTTGCCGCGATTGACCTTATAAAGCGGCGGCTGCGCGATGTAGATGTAGCCGCGCCGGATCAGCTCTTCCATCTGGCGGAAGAAGAACGTCAGCAGCAGCGTGCGGATGTGCGAGCCGTCAACATCGGCGTCCGTCATGATGATGATCTTGTGGTAGCGCAGCTTGTCGGCGTTGAACTCGTCGCGGCCGATGCCGGTGCCGAGCGCCGTGATCAAAGTGCCGATTTCCTGCGAGCCGAGCATCTTGTCGAAGCGCGCGCGCTCGACGTTCAAGATCTTGCCGCGCAACGGCAGCACCGCCTGGAATTCGCGGTTGCGGCCCTGCTTGGCGGAGCCGCCGGCCGAGTCGCCCTCGACGATGAACAGTTCGGACTTGGCCGGATCGCGCTCCTGGCAATCGGCGAGCTTGCCGGGCAGCGAGGAAATATCGAGCGCGCCCTTGCGTCGCGTCAGGTCGCGCGCCTTGCGCGCCGCTTCGCGCGCCGCGGCGGCTTCCACCACCTTGCCGACAATAACCTTGGCTTCCTGCGGATGAATTTCAAACCAGTCCTGCAGCGCCTGATTGACGACGTTTTCAACGACCGGCCGGACTTCCGAGGACACCAGCTTGTCCTTGGTCTGCGACGAGAATTTCGGGTCCGGCACCTTGACCGACAAAACGGCGGTGAGGCCTTCGCGGCAGTCGTCGCCGGTCAGCGCCACTTTTTCCTTGCGCGTGGTGCCGAGCGTCTCGGCATATTGCGTCACCTGGCGCGTCAGCGCGCCGCGGAAGCCGGCGAGATGCGTGCCGCCGTCGCGCTGCGGAATGTTGTTGGTGAAGCACAGCACGCTCTCATGATAGGCGTCGTTCCACCACAAGGCGCATTCGACCGTGATGCCGTCGCGCTCGGACTTGATCATCAGCGGCTTCGGGATCAGCGGCGATTTATTGCGGTCGAGATATTTGACGAAGGCCTCGACGCCGCCGTCGTAAATCATCTCTTCGCGCTTTTCGACCGCGTGCCGCATGTCGGACAACACGATCAGCACGCCGGAATTAAGAAACGCCAGTTCGCGCAGACGATGTTCCAAAGTGGCGAAGTCGAATTCGACCATGGTGAAGGTTTCGGTCGACGGTAGGAACGACACCTCGGTGCCGCGCTTGCCGTTCGAATCGCCGACGACCTTCAGCGGCGCCACCGCGACGCCATCGCGGAATTCGATGAAGTGTTCCTTGCCGTCGCGCCAGATCGTCAGCTTCAGCCAGGTCGACAGCGCATTGACGACGGAGACGCCGACGCCGTGCAGACCGCCGGACACCTTGTACGAGTTCTGGTCGAACTTGCCGCCGGCATGCAGCTGCGTCATCACCACTTCGGGCGTCGATACGCCTTCGGAGTGCATCCCGGTCGGGATGCCGCGGCCATTGTCGCGCACGGTGCAGGAACCGTCCGGATTGAGGATCACGTCGACTTGCGTGGCGTGGCCGGCGAGTGCCTCGTCGATGGCGTTGTCGACCGCCTCATACACCATGTGGTGCAGGCCGGAACCGTCGTCGGTGTCGCCGATATACATGCCGGGCCGCTTGCGCACGGCGTCGAGGCCCTTGAGGACCTTGATCGACTCGGCGCCATAATCGGTGTCGTCGGAACGGATATTTTCGGCCGGTTCAGCCATGGATTTGCACCTTCAAGCGGGCAAGGAACGGGCAAGAAAAGGACACGCAAAATGAATCAGATTGAAGCCCGTGTGTGACACGAAACGCGACGTGCGTACAGCCCTATGTCATTGGAGTTAAAATATTGATTCGAAAGAGGTTTTTAAAGAGGCCGAGGCGCGAGAACGGTCGTTTTTGCGGCGGTCGCGGCGACCCTTTTACGCCTTCCTTTTGGCCGGTTCCGATAGCCGATTTTCGTCCGATTTTGACGCCGCGCCGGTGACCGTTTTCGCGGCTTGCGCATTACCGGCGGGTGGCCTCTAAGCAGAGCTTGGCGCGGCCGAACAATTTACCGCCGATCGTAACATCATGCTCTGGCTCAACCGGAACTTTGAAGTCCCACACCGCCTGCGCGCCATCGTGCGCGCGCGCGAGTCGAGCGTCATCGTGCTCGCGGCATTGGCTGGCGCCACCGCGGGGCTGGTCGTGGCCGGCATGGGCGCGGCCGTCGCCTATATGCACCTGGTGTTGTTCGGCATCGAGCCAGGTGCGCGGCTATCGGGCCAACTGACGCTCAATCCGGTCTATGCCCTGGTGGTGCCGTGCGTCGGCGGCCTGCTGCTCGGTCTGGCGACGACGGCCATCGCCCGCTGGCGCGGCAGCGAAGTCGACCCGGTCGAGGCCAATGCCTTGCATGGCGGCCGCATGTCGATGCGCGGCAGCCTGATCGTGGCGGCGCAGACCGTGTGGTCGAGCGGCGTCGGCGCCTCGGTCGGGCTGGAAGCCGGCTATACCCAGCTCGCCAGCGGCATTGCCTCCAAGATCGGCCAGGCGTTCCGGCTGCGGCGCGGCGACATGCGCATGCTGGTCGGTTGCGGCGCCGCCGGCGCCATCGCCGGCGCTTTCGGCGCGCCGCTGGGCGGGGCGTTCTACGGCTTCGAATTGATCATCGGCAGCTATGCGGTAGCGAGCTTGGCGCCGGTCGGAATGGCGGCTTTGCTCGGCTACCTCACCGCGCAGGTGTTCACGCCGGTCCGGCTCGGCATCGAGACCGGCGCGATATCGACACTTACGCTGCACGATATTCTCATCGCCGGCGGCCTCGGCCTCATCGCCGCCGTGTTCGGCATTTTGCTGATGCGCGGCGTCGCCGCCTGCGAGTTGCTGTTTACCAAGGCGCGCGTGCGGCCGGTCTTGCGTCCGATGCTGGGCGGCGTTCTGGTCGGCCTGATGGCGCTGGTGTCGCCGCAGGTGATGTCGTCCGGCCATGGCGCGCTGCATCTGACCGGCATCTTCAAGCTGCCGATCGCCGCTATCGCCACCATCTTTGCCCTGAAAGCGCTGGCCTCGATCGTCTCGCTCGGCAGCGGCTTTCGCGGCGGTCTGTTCTTCGCCTCATTGCTGCTGGGCGCGCTCGGCGGGCAACTCTTCGCCGTCGGCATGAATACGCTCTGGCCGTCGCTGGCGCTCAATCCCGACGCTTACGCCATCATCGGCATGAGCGCGCTGTCGGTCGCCGTGATCGGCGGGCCTTTGACGATGACCTTCATCGCGCTGGAAACCACCGGCGATCTGTGGCTGACCACGGCTGTGCTGATCGCCGTCATTCTGTCCATGCAGGTGACGCGCGAATTCTTCGGCTACTCCTTCACCACCTGGCGCTTCCATCTGCGCGGCGAGACCATCCGTGGCGCCGCCGACGTCGGCTGGATCAGGGATCTGACGGTGGCACAGATGATGCGCGCCGACGTGCGCACGACGCCGGTCGAAGCCGATGTCGCCGCCTTCCGGCAGGCCTTTCCGCTCGGTTCGACCAATCAGGTGATCGCGGTCGATGAAGAAGGGCGCTATGCCGGCATGGTGCTGGTCGCGGAAGCGCATGCGGCTGAGCTGCCTTCGGTCACGCCGCTGCGCGGCATTCTGCACCACGCCAATCATGTCGTGCTGCCGCAAATGACTGCGCAGGAAGCCATCGCCGCCTTTGGCAAATTCGAGGCCGAAGCTCTTGCGGTCGTCGATTCGATTGAGCGCCGCCAGGTTCTCGGCCTGCTCAGCGAAGCCCATGCCTTGCGGCGGTTCTCCGACGCTTCGGAGCGGCAAAGGCGGGAACTGCTGGGCGAGGTTTGATCTTTTGCGCTGTTCAGCGCCGTGCGCTGTTCAACTCGAGCGCGCTCGCCGTTAAATGCCGCAAATGACGAAACCCGGGTTCATAGTCTGGAACCGGCTTGCTGAAGGCGGACATTGCCGCCGAGAGAATTTCGATCTTGTCGAGTTCGGTCCGAATACGCTCCACCGCGCGCTGCAATTCACGCTTCAGCCGGTCGGTTGCGGTCCCATTTTCCTTTGACATAGCCCACATCCATTTCCTGGCTGACCATATGTTATCTGGCCGCCATGTGGGAGGTTAAGCCATTGCGCCAGCTATAGTTCCTGTTTTCGATTATTTCAAAATAACGCGATTAATGAACCGTAAGCGCCGCCCGGACGCACTGTTGCGCAACACTTACCGCAGCGGCGCGACGCTGCCACTGCGCACCTCGAACATCGCGGCGCGGCCGGCAATGTCGCCGAAGGCGGCCGGATCGGCGCCGGTCATCCAGACTTGCGCGCCGAGCGTCGACAGCGCGTCGTACAAAGCGGCGCGGCGCAGCGGATCGAGATGCGCCACCACTTCATCGAGCAGCATCACCGGCGCATAGCCGGTCATCTCCTTGATCAGCCGCGCATGCGCCAGCACAAGACGGATCAGCAGCGCCTTCTGCTCGCCGGTCGACGCCTCGGCTGCGGGAATGCCCTTGCCCGCATGAGTGACGAGAAAATCCGAACGGTGCGGTCCGTCGAGCGTGCGGCCGGCGGCGGCATCGCGGGCGCGATTGTCGCGCAGCAGTTCGCGGTAGCGATCCTCGATCTCGCGCGCCGAATGCGCCGGCAGCATCTTTTCCATCCAGCCGTCGAGCGCGATGTCGGGCAGCGCGAAGGCCGGCGCCTGCTCGCGCGTCGCGGCAAGCGCGCCGGCAAGGCGGTTGACAGTCTCGGCGCGTGCCGCGGCGACTGCCACGGCGACTTCCGCCGTCTCGTGCTCGATGGCGTCGAGCCAGTGCGCGTCGCTGCTTCTGTCTTCCAGCAGACGATTGCGCGAGCGCAAGGACCGCTCCAGCGCATTGACGCGGCTGGAATGCTGCGCATCGACCGCCAGCACCAGCCGATCGAGAAAGCGCCGGCGTTCGGAAGCCGGACCGTTGAACAAAGGGTCCATCGACGGCGTCAGCCAGACCACGCGCAGATGATCGGCGAAGGCGACCGCCGAGCCGACATTCTCGCGGTCGATGCGGCATTTGCGGTTGGTCGCGGCGTCTTCGCCAGTTGGCGGATCGATGCCGGTACCGAGCGTGGAAAGGCCAAGCATGCCTTCGATCTCGGCCGAGACCGCCCACGAACCGTCGCCTTCCGAGAACGCCAGTTCGTCCATGGTGGCGCGGTGCAGGCCGCGCCCCGGCGCCAGCATCGATATCGCCTCGATCAGATTGGTCTTGCCGGCGCCGTTGACGCCGGTCAGCACCACCGGGCCGGCTTCATCCAGCGCCATTTGCGCGGCGTGATAGCTGCGGAAATTGCTGAGCGTCAGGCGGCGAATGAAGGCGGCGGTCATCGGCGAGGCTTACCATCTTCGCCGTGAATTCGGAAAATCACACCCGCATCGGCATCAAGACGTACAGCGCGCCCTTGGCGTCCTTGTCCTGAACCAAAGTCGGCGAACCCGGATCGGCGAGCTTGAGAACCGCCATTTCGCCTTCGATCTGCGCCGCGATATCGAGCAGGTAGCGCGAGTTGAAGCCGATATCGAGCGGATCGGACTCGTACTCGACCTCGAGTTCTTCCGTCGCCGAGCCCGAATCCGGATTGGTCACCGACAGCACCAGCCGTCCGCCGGTGATCGACAGTTTCACGGCACGGCCGCGCTCGCTCGATACGGTCGAGACGCGATCGACCGCGGCTTCGAAATCCTTCTTGTCGACGATCAGGCTCTTGTCGTTGTTGGCCGGGATGACCCGGCCGTAATCCGGGAAGGTGCCGTCGATCAGCTTCGAGGTCAAAACCACATTACCGATCGAGAAACGGATTTTCCCGGCCGACAGTTCGATCAGCACCTCGCCTTCGCCGGTCTCGATCAGGCGCTGCACTTCGGCAACCGTCTTGCGCGGCACGATGATGCCCGGCATGCCGGCGGCGCCTTCCGGCAGCGGCAATTCGACCTGCGCCAACCTGTGTCCGTCGGTCGCTACCGCGCGCAAGGTCGCGGCCTTGGCGGAGCCCGCAGCATGCAGATAGATGCCGTTGAGGTAATAGCGCGTCTCCTCGGTCGAGATCGCGAACTGGGTCTTGTCGATCAGCCGCTTGAGGTCGGCAGCCGGCACGGAGAACTTGTGACTCATCTCGCCGGCGGCGAGATCGGGAAAGTCGCTTTCCGGCAAGGTCTGCAGCGTGAAGCGGGAGCGCCCGGCGCGGATCGACAGCACGGCGCGGTCGCCGGAACCTTCGATGACGATCTGCGAGCCCTCGGGCAGCTTGCGCACGATATCGTAGAACATATGCGCCGGCACGGTGGTGGAGCCGCCGGGTGCGACCTCGGCCGAAATCGAGTCGGTGACCTCGAGGTCGAGGTCGGTCGCCTTCATGCTGAGCTTGCCCTTGTCGGCGCGGACCAGCACGTTGGCGAGAATGGGAATTGTATTGCGCCGCTCGACCACGCGATGGACGTGGCCCAAGGATTTCAAGAGTTCAGCACGCTCGACAGTCACTTTCATGGAAGACCCGCTTCAGCGCCTAAAATGAGCCCCTAAACCAGGCGCAACGGCAAGCCGGTCATCCGCGCATGCGGAGCCGGGGGGCAAAGGTGGCAAGAGCGCGCCATTTAAGCAAGGGCGGTGGCGGGGTGCGTCGAAATTTCCCCAGCCCTTCTTTCACCTCTCCCCGTGCTTACGGGGAGAGGTCGCCCGGCAGCGCGTATAGCGCTGCCGGGCGGGTGAGGGGCTCTTGCGATTGCGGCTGCCCCTCACCCGGCTCGGCCCTTCGGTCCTCGCCACCCTCTCCCCGCAAGCGCGGGGCGAGGGAAGAAGAACGCTACTCCTGCAACTGCCGCTTCAAAATCTCGATCTCCTCGGCCAGCGCCATGTCGTTGCCGACCAGGCCCTCGATCTTCCTCACCGCGTGCAGAACCGTGGTGTGGTCGCGGCCACCGAAACGCCGGCCGATTTCCGGCAGTGACCGCAGCGTGAGGGTCTTGGCCAGGTACATGGCCACCTGGCGCGGGCGGACGACATTGGCGGTGCGGCGCGACGACAAAAGGTCGGAACGGCTGACATTGTACTGGCGCGCGACGATGCGCTGGATGTCCTCGATCTTGACCCGCTTGGGTTCCTGCGGCCGGATCAGGTCGCGCACTTCGCGCTCGGCCATTTCCAAAGTCACCGACTGTCCGGTCAGCTTGTTATGCGCCAGCAAGCGGTTGAGCGCGCCTTCCAGATCGCGGCCGTTATGGGTGACAGTCTTGGCGATATAGGCCAGCACCGGCAGCGGCACGTCGAATGACGGATGATGCGAGCGCGCCGACACGACGCGCGCCTTGAGGATTTCAAAACGCAGTTCCTCGCCGAGCGTGCCCATCTCGACGACGAGCCCGCCGGCCAGCCGCGAACGGACGCGGTCGTCGAGGCTTTCCAGTTCCGACGGCGGACGATCGGAGGCGATGACGACCTGGCGCCCCGCATCGATCAGCGCGTTGAGCGTGTGGCAGAACTCGGCCTGCGTCGATTTGCCTTGCAGGAACTGCAGGTCGTCGATCACCAGCACACCGATACCGCGCAGCGCTTCCTTGAAGGCGAGCGCGGTCTGCGTGCGCAGCGCCGAGACGAAGCCGTACATGAACTTCTCGGCGGTGAGATAAAGCACCTTGCGCTCATTGGCGGCATTGCCGGCCCAGGTGATCGCCTGCAACAGATGCGTCTTGCCGAGGCCAACGCCGGCATGGATGTAGAGCGGGTTGAACATCACCGGATCGCCGCGGCGCGCGGCGGCGACCTGTCGCGCAGCGGCCTGCGCCAACGTATTGGAACGGCCGACGACGAAACTGTCGAAGGTTAGACGGGCATCGAGCGGCGAACCGCCGAGCGCCTCGTGCACGCCCGGATCGCCGGCCGACATCGGACGGCCCGCGCCGGCGCCGTTGCTGAAACGGCTGGCGCCATCGCTGGCGGCCATCAATTCGGCCTTCGGCTTCGGCTGCGCCGTGGTCTTGAGCACCGCCGACCGCACGATCAGTTCAATACGGCCGACCTGCTCCTGTTCGGCTTGCCAGCACGCCAATACTCGTTCGGCATAATGCGACTGAATCCAGCTCTTCAGAAAGCGCGTCGGCACCGACAGCCGCACGACGCCGTCGGCAAGCTGCTCGAGATCCATGCGCGCAAACCAGCTGGAGAAGACGTCGTCGCCGACTTCGGCGCGCAGACGTGCCTTTACCCGCAACCAGCTCTCATCGTCGTTGGACATTTTTTTATTCTCTGTTGGCTGAATCGATTGAACGGACATTGATTGGCTCGGCTGGCGGCATGAGGCTACCCACGCACCGGGAATACGGGCCGCAACTAAACTCACTCGAAGGGGTCGGTGCGATGCGTCGGAGCCGCTTTAAGCATCGAAGGGCCGGGGAGACGTCATCGACATGAAACGAGACGCCGCGCGGCTAATTCAGGAAAGGCGGCGCAGTCGCCGGACGAACGATCTCCGCTGACCAGGCGCGCAATGTGGCCGCGCTCGTACGGGTAGCGGAAAGGCTGACAAGGGAAAAGGCGGCAACCGGCGAGACATCGGCCGACCGACGGACATGATCGACGAAAGCGTTGCACGAAACGATATTGCGCGAAGCATTTTCAAGCGCACGCACAGACCGCGTCGAACCACATTCCGCTATCGTCATGATACCCCCCTTTGTCGTCTCCGGGCTTTCGCCCATCGTCTTCAGGCTTTCGGCCACGTATCTCTCTCGTCCGGACCCGGCAGGATCTTCTTCTCGTCTTTCGTCCACCGCGTCGTCGTATCGCGATTTAACCTAACGACGTGACTTGGCAGCATAACATGACCGGGCAGCGGCTCTTCGCAAAATGATCGACGGCATTTTTGTTCCCTGCGGACAATAAATAGCCGGTCTCATCTGCTGATGAGCGCAGAACCAATCCTTGTTCCTGATCGCGCTCGGGATACCCTCGCGCAATTCCAAAAATACACAAGGCGATGGGCGGGGCAATTTCTTTTGGAGCAATAACGCGCGCGTGCGCGCGCGCAGGCGCCACGATGGCGGTGCATCTTTCGCCACATGGTTTCCAAGGTGTTGATGAGTCGGCGGGAATCAGAGAGTCGTTTCAGAGTCTTGCAAGCGTGCGATGCGTCAGATTTTTTTCAATTGCCGATGCCAGAAGTGCCTGCGGCATAGGTATTTCCGGGTCCTCGCCTGCGCTTTCGCTCTAAGTCGTTCAGAGCGCGCAAAAATTTTTGATCGAATTGAAAGGGTAGCTCCCGTTGCGAAATACAGACGGCGCTGGAGCGTGCTCGGCTTGCGTTACGATATGTCCAGCAAAATCTTGCCAACGCAGATTAGCAAGACAGCACAATGACACTCGCACGAACGCAGGCGCGCGGCGCGCATCCGCGCACCGCCGCCCGATATTGTCATACAGTTTTTGGGAAAGCGCCACGCAATTTAGCGCGGCTGGTCATCCAGGTAGTCTGTCAGCGCAGAGATCGCGAGAACAAAGGATGGTTCCGCGTCCAAGGACCGACAAAAGTATGCGGAAAAATTATTTCGCAGCGATTTTGGCGATGCGATGCACCAGACGCGAGACCTTGCGGCTGGCGGTGTTCTTGTGAACCACGCCACGCTGCGCCGCGCGCATGATCGCCGGTTCCGCTTCCTTGATCGCCGTCATTGCCGCGTTGCGGTCGCCGGAAGCGATCGCTTCTTCGACCTTGCGAACCGAATTGCGCAGCACGGTACGGCGCGACTTGTTGATTTCGGTCTTGCGCGCGATCTTGCGGGTGGCTTTGCGGGCGGAACTGGTATTGGCCATTTAACTCTCGTTCGTATCCTGGCGACTGGTCTTAGCCGGCGGATCAGTCCGCAAAAGCGACCGGTCGATGAAAAGAAGGTGGGGGCGAGAAAACGCGCCTCCAGTGGCGTGGCTTATAGTCAGCCCTCGCCTGTGCGTCAACGTTTGAAAATCAGGCCATTTCGGCGGCGTTAAGCGGCCTTTTTAGCCCGAATCGCGTCGTATCCGCCGGTAATGGCGTCGCGGTCGGCGGTGGAGACCGGGGCCAGCGGCGGCCTCACCCGCGCCAGCGACGGATCGCCATGGATATGGGCCAGCAAGGTCTTGACGCCCGGCACCAGCGGTCGGCCCTCGAACAACTTACGGATTCCCACCGCGGCCTCGTACGCGGCGGTGTCGCCCTTAGCCCAGGCGCGCTGGCAGAGATCGGCATTGAGATTGGCGGTGGCCGAGATGCAGCCGGCGAACTCGCCCTTGCGAGCGTCCAGCAGGCAGGCCTCGGTCGACGGGAACACGGCGAAGTCCTTTCCGATCGCCGCGGCCGCACGCGCGAAGGCCATGTCGCCGGAAGAATCCTTCAGGCCCACGATGCGGGCCGGAAAGGATTTCCGCAGCCGCTCGATGAGGGCAACGTTCCAGAGAATGCCGGTGAGCTGCGGGTAGTGATAAAGATAGATTGGTAGCTTGCTTGCTTCGGTCGCCTTGACCAGCGCGCCGACATAATCGGCAAGGCCATCGTCGGTGACGCCTTTGTAGTAGAACGGCGGCAGCACCAGCGCACCGCCGAAACCGAGTTCCGCGGCATGGCGGGTGAGCGCGATGGCGTCGGATACGGACGCGGCGCCGGTTCCCACCATCAGGCGGTCGAGCGGCAGACCATTATTCTTGTAGGCGGTCATCACCGCCTTGCGCTCTTCGACCGAAAACGATGTCGCCTCGCCGGTCGAGCCGAGAACATTGAGGCCATCGCAGCCGTTATCGAGCAGGTGGCGCGCCAAATCGGTGGCGCGCTTGAAATCGGGCGCGCCGCTCGCGTCGATCGGGGTCGCAACCGCGGCGATGACGCCGGACAGGGTCTTGCTCAAGGCGTTTCTCCAGACATTCGTTTATGGGTTACTGATTGTGCGCCGGCGTTGCTCAGCCGCTTACATTATAAGCCGCCAGCGCCGCCATGTTGACGATCTGCGTATCCTTGGCCCCTAACTGGACGATCTGCACCGGGCGGTCCAGTCCGACCAGCAACGGGCCGATAACCGTGGCGCCGCCCAGTTCCTGCAGCATCTTGGTCGAGATCGAGGCCGAATGGAACGCCGGCATGATCAGCACATTGGCCGGGCCGGACAGGCGGCAGAACGGATAGGCCGCGACCAGTTCCGGGTTAAGTGCGACGTCGGCGGCCATGTCGCCGTCATATTCAAAATCGACGCGCTTGTGATCCAGGATCTTCACCGCCTCGATCACCTTGGCCGATCTTTCGCCGGCCGGATGCCCGAAAGTCGAGAAGGCCAGCATGGCAAGGCGCGGCTCATAGCCGAACCGCCGCGCCACGCCGGCCGCCTCGATGGCGATGTCAGCCAGATCCTCGGCCGTCGGCATTTCGGTGATCGCCGTATCGGCGACGACCACGGTGCGGCCGCGTGCAACGACAAGCGAAACGCCGATGACGCGGTGCCCGGGCTTGGGATCGATCACCTTGCGCACGTCCTCGAGCGCGACCGAGAAGTTGCGGGTGACGCCGGTGACCATGGCATCGGCGTCGCCGAGCGCGACCATCAGCGAGGCAAAGTAATTGCGGTCGGTATTCACCAGCCGCTGACAATCGCGCAGCAGATAGCCGTGGCGCTGCAGCCGCTCGTAGAGATAGTTGAGATAGACATTGTTGCGCTTGGACAAAGCGGCGTTGATGATCTCGATGCCTTCGCCGAGCCCAATGCCAGCTTCCCGGGCCGCTTCCTTGACGCGATCCTCGCGGCCGACGAGAAGCGCGGTGCCCAAGCCTTGCGCGACGAAGCTCGCCGCCGCGCGGATCACCTGCTCCTCTTCACCTTCGGCGAAGACAACGCGCTTGGGCGAGCGGCGCAGTTTGGCATAGACCTGCACCAGAGTGCCGGCGATCGGGTCGCGCCGTGCGCTGAGCTGATGCTTGTAGGCGTCCATGTCGACGATCGGCTTGCGCGCAACGCCGGTATCCATCGCCGCTTGCGCCACCGCCGGCGGCACATGCGAGATCAGGCGCGGATCGAACGGCGTCGGAATGATGTATTCCGGGCCGTATTTCGGCCGGCCGCCATAGGTTGCCGCCACTTCGTCGGGGACGTCCTCGCGCGCCAGAGCGGCGAGCGCGCGCGCCGCGGCGATCTTCATTTCCATGTTGATGGTCGAGGCGCGAACGTCGAGCGCGCCGCGGAAGATGAAAGGAAAGCCGAGAACGTTGTTGACCTGGTTCGGATAATCCGAGCGGCCGGTCGCCATGATGGCGTCGTCGCGCACTTCGGCGACTTCCTCGGCGGTGATTTCCGGATCGGGATTGGCCATGGCGAAGATGATCGGCTTTGCCGCCATCGACTTGACCATTTCCTTGGTCACCGCGCCCTTGGCGGAGAGGCCATAGAACACGTCGGCGCCTTTCATGGCGTCGGCCAAGGTGCGGGCATCAGTTTTCACCGCATAGCCGGACTTCCACTGGTTCATGCCCTCAGTGCGGCCCTGATAGATGACGCCCTTGGTGTCGCAGAGGATGAGGTTTTCCGGCGTGAAACCGATCGCCTTCAGCAGTTCAAGGCAGGCGATGCCGGCAGCGCCGGCGCCGTTGCAGACGAGCTTGGTGGTCTTGATGTCGCGCCCGGTGAGATCGAGCGCGTTGATCAGACCGGCGGCAGAAATGATGGCGGTGCCGTGCTGATCGTCATGGAACACCGGGATGTCCATCAATTCGCGCAGCTTCTGCTCGATGATGAAGCACTCGGGCGCCTTGATGTCCTCAAGGTTGATGCCGCCCCAGCCGGCGCCAAGGAATTTGACGCAATTGATGAATTCGTCCGGGTCCTCGGTCGAGACTTCAAGATCGATCGAGTCGATGTCGGCAAAGCGCTTGAACAGAACCGCCTTGCCTTCCATCACCGGTTTTGCCGCCAGGGCGCCGAGATTGCCGAGGCCGAGGATCGCTGTGCCGTTGGTGATGACCGCGACGAAATTGCCTTTTACCGTCAGGTCGTAAGCCTTGCTGGGGTCTTCCGCGATGGCCAGCACCGGCACGGCGACGCCCGGCGAATAGGCCAGCGACAGGTCGCGTTGCGTCGCCATCGGCTTGGTGGCGATGACCTCAAGCTTGCCGGGCCGGCCGACACTGTGGAACTGAAGGGCTTCTTGCTCGGTAAAGGTCGGGCGGGTGCGGCCGGGGGGCTTTGCGGACATTTCTACTCCAATACGCGGCCGGCGAGCCCGGCGGGCCGGGACCATAGCGCACGATTATGAAAGGTGGGAACCCAGTTTCGGACAGAATCGTGCGTATGCTCTAGAGAAGGCCAGCCTCAAGCTCAAGGTGTCGCCGGAGGTCGGCCGCGCCGGTCTGGCATGCAAAGGTTGAACAAAGACCCGGCACGAGGTAATCCGGGCCATTCCGATGGCCGAATTTAGCCGCTTTGAGCCCTTAAGAAGATCCCATGATCCGCTTTTTTCTCCGCATAATCGGTCTTTTTTGCCTGGCCGCCGCCTTCATCCTGGTCATTTATGACGGCACCAAATCGATCGCCGGCAATAATGTCTATCTGACCAGCGTCCGCGACCTCTGGCAGCTCATTAACGGCGCGAGTCTCGCCAAGATGCAGCCGCTGCTGCAGCCCTATGCCGGCGGCCTGTTGTGGGACCCCGGCGCGACGGCGATTCTGGGCACGCCAAGCTGGGCGCTGCTCGGCGTCTTTGGCATTCTCTGCATGATAATGGGACGCCGCAAAAAGCCGCTGATCGGCTACGCGCGCTGATTTCCGCGCGCCCTCACGCGCTCCTGTCCGAGACGTGATCGTCCCCGCCGTTTCGTACCGCGGGGCGGACGCCTATATTGCGTCTATCAATTTGGGGAGAACCAAAATCATGTTCGGCTTTAAAAAAGTTGCCATGCCCTCAAAGGAACAGGCATTGCCCGGCCGCGCCAACGAAATCCGAACGGCCGCCACCCATTTCGTCAATCACCATGGGCTCAAAGGCCCCTATCCCGACGGCTTTGCCAAGGCGTTGTTCGGCTTCGGCTGTTTCTGGGGCGCCGAAAAAGCCTTTTGGTCGCTTGATGGCGTTTACGTCACCGCGGTTGGCTATGCCGCCGGCATGACGCCCAATCCGACCTACGAGGAAGTCTGTTCCGGGCGAACCGGCCACAATGAAGTGGTGCTGGTGGTCTATGACCCGAAGAAAATCAGCTACGAACAATTGCTCAAGAAATTCTGGGAAAGCCACGACCCGACGCAGGGCATGCGCCAGGGCAATGACATCGGCACCCAGTATCGATCCGGCATCTACACGTTCTCGCCCGAGCAGAAGCAGGCGGCCGAAGCCTCCAAGGCGATGTACGAAAAGGAACTCAAGGCCAGGCGCTACGGCGCCATCACCACCGAAATTATCGATGCGCCGGAATTCTATTTCGCCGAGGACTATCACCAGCAGTATCTGGCCAAGAACCCGTCCGGCTATTGCGGGCTTGGCGGCACCGGCGTGTCCTGCCCGATCGGCACCGGGGTCAAGGCGACCCAGGGCGCCAGCGCCTGACATTCTTATTCACCTCTCCCCGCATAGCTCGCCTATGCGGGGAGAGGGAAGAAAAATAGTCAGACTTTCTTAACCATATAAAGCGTTAATCGGGCGTGACTTTCAGAAAGCCGCCCGGATTGCGCTCGATGCGGGGAGCCCGAATTCTATTCGCCGTTTTGACCGCGCTTTCGGTCGGCGCCTGCATGCGCCAGCCGGCGCAGACTTATTACGCCATCGATCCGCAGACCGGACAGCCGGTGCGGGTCTTGGTGCAGCAACCACAGAAATTCGGGCAGCCGCGATACGCGCCACAACCTTATGCCCCGGCAGCGCCGCCGAATGATCCGCGCGATCTTTATTCGACGTCGCCGGCTTCCGCCCAGCAGGCCTATGGGCCGCCGCAATATGCCCAACCCGGCTACGCGCCGCCTGCCGTGCAACAACGCGCGGCCTCGCCAAGCAGCGGGCGCGGCCTGTTTACGTCGGGCCGCACCGCTCCCGCCAGACGGCAACCGGTTCAACAACCTTACACCGCGCAATACGGCGAACCGCCCGCGGCCGCGCCGCCAATGGCGCCCGCTGTCGGCGGCCCCTATGTCGCCGCGCCCAACGCCTATGCTTCGGCGCCGGCCAGTTATTCGCCCGACTACACCCTCGATTCCGGCGACAAACTGCGCGTGGTTGTGTTCGGCCAGGACGGCATCACCAACAGCTACACGGTCGATGCCGGCGGCAACGTCAATTTACCGCTGGTCGGCACGGTGCCGGCGCGCGGCGCCACCACCCAGCAATTGTCGCGCGCGATCGCCGACCGTCTCAAGCAAGGATATGTGCGCGAGCCGCATGTCAGCGTCGAGGTCGAGGCCTACCGGCCGTTCTTCATCCTTGGTGAAGTCACAACACCCGGCCAGTATCCGTACGTCGCCAACATGACGGCGGAAACCGCGATCGCCATCGCCGGCGGCTTTGCCCCGCGCGCGTCGAAGGGCAAGGTGAAACTGACCCGCAACGCGCCCGGCCAGCAGATCAACGGCGAGGTGCCGCTCAACTTCCCGCTCCGCCCCGGCGATACCGTGGTGGTGAAGGAGCGGTGGTTTTAGAATTTTAGATGTCGTCCCGGGCGAGCTTTAGCGAGACCCGGGACCCATACGCCGCAGCCTATCGATAAGACACGGCGTATGGGTCCCCGCTTGCGCGGGGACGGCAGCAACTACTTCATATGCTTGCTGAAGAATTCATGCGTCCGGCTCCAGGCCAGATCGCCTGATTCCTTGCGGTAGCTGGCGCGTTCGTCGCAATAAAAGCCGTGCGGCGCGCCCGGATAGACATAGACCTCGGCCTGCGGCTGTTTGGCCTTGATGGCGTCGACCACATCCATCGGAATGCCTTCGTCCTTCTCACCGAAATGCATCTGCATCGGGCATTTCGGCTTCTCGTCGGCGAACTTGCCGATCATGCCGCCGTAGAACGACACGGAGACCGAAAGGCCGGGCAGCCGGCAGGCGGCGAGAAAGGCCGCGGTGCCGCCCATGCAGAAGCCGATGACGCCGAGCGGACCTGCGCCCTTCAGGTCGGCCTGCGCCGCCGCGACATCGAGCATCATCTTGTCCCAGTCGAGATTGCCGAGATAGCTGCGCGCGTGCGCGATCTCGTCCGGCGTATAGCCGGACTCAAAATCGCGCACGAAACGGTCGAAGATAGCCGGCGCAACAGCGACGTAGCCAAGCGCGGCAAGGCGATCGCAGACCGCGCGGATGTGATGATTGACGCCGAAAATTTCCTGCACCACGACGATGCCGCCCTTGGGCTTGCCTGCCGGATCGGCGCGATAGGCGCCGAGCGAATGCTGGTCGGTGGTGGTGAGTTTGAACTGCTTGCCCAAGGGAACCTCCGGTTATTTCATTGACTGAAAAACGAATTTGCCGCCGCCGCCGAATTTAGCACGAATATTTCTTACGCAAATATCTTCGCCAGCAATTCGTAGGAACGCTTCCGCGCCGCATGGTCGTGAATCATCGTCGTCACCATGACTTCATCGGCCTTGGTCGCGGCGATCAGCGTGTCGAGCTTTGCCTTGACGGTCGCGGGCGAGCCGACCGACAGCTTGGTGCGGTTCTGCGCGATTCGGGCGCGATCGATCGGCGTGTAGTCAAAGGCGAGTGCGTCTTCCGGCGACGCCAGAGGCAGTATCTCGCCCTTGGCGCGGCGCACGATATTGAGATCGACGGTCGCGGCCAGCCGCTCCGCCTCGGCGTCGGTGTCGGCGCAAACCACATGCGTGCCGATAATCGCATAAGGCTTGTCGTGCGACGCGGACGGCCGGAAGCTGTCGCGATAAAGCCGCATCGCCTCATCGGCGGGAAAAGTCGCGAAATGATGCGCGAACGCAAAGGCCGCGCCGATCTGGCCGGCCAGTTGCGCGCTGTAATCGGACGAGCCCAAAAGATAGATCGGCGGCAGCCTGACATCCGTCGGCATCGCCTGAACGCTGTGAAACGGATGCCCGTCTGGAAACTGGCGGGATTCCAGCAGCATCAATTCGGTGAAGCGGTCGAGGAAATCGTCTTCCTCGCTGATGCCCTGGCGGCGGCGCAACGCATAGGATGTCATCTGGTCGGTGCCGGGTGCGCGGCCAAGGCCGAGATCGATGCGGCCGGGGAACAAGGCCTCCAGCACCTTGAAGCGTTCCGCCACCATCAACGGCGCATGGTTGGGCAACATGATGCCGCCGGAGCCGACCCGCATGCGGCTGGTCGCCGCCGCGATCTGCCCGATCATGATCTCCGGCGCGGAACTGGCGATCGACGCCATATTGTGGTGTTCGGCCACCCAATAGCGCGTGAAGCCGAGCCCGTCGGCCATGCGCGCCATATCGAGCGTATTGCGCAATGCCTGCGCGGCAGTTGAACCGGCGGCAACGGGCGAAAGATCAAGGATGGAAATCGCGGTCATGATGCCTAGCTAAACATGGCGCGGCCAAGAGGCAAACGCGCAATTTGCCGTTCCGCCAACAGGCGGCCGCGGTTATGATCGATGCTCTGCCGCGCCGCATGTGAGGGTTCCCCGATGGCATCGCTGATCGAATGGAAAGTGCCGCCGGGGGTCCAGCCGCGGACCGGCGATTACGCCTACGATCTCGAGCGGGTGCTGTCGGCGGTGGTCGGGCTGCATTCGATCATTCCGCCCAATGCCTTCACCGCCGAGACACTCGGCGTCGAACGCGCCGGCAATGGCGTTCTGATCGGCGACGGCCTGGTGCTGACCGTCGGCTATCTGATCACCGAGGCGGAAACCATCTGGCTGCATTTGTCGGACGGCACCGTCGTGCAGGGACACCCGCTCGGCTTCGACGGCGAAACCGGCTTCGGTCTGGTGCAATTGCTTGGCCGCACGTCTCTGCCGGTGCTCGAATTCGGCTCGTCGAACGGCGCCGTGATCGGCGAACGTGTCGTCGTCGGCGGCGCCGGCGGGCGCACCCGCTCGCTGGCCGGCCGCATCGCCGCCAAGCAGGAGTTCGCCGGCTATTGGGAGTATCTGCTGGAGGAGGCGATTTTCACGTTTCCGGCCCACCCGAACTGGGGCGGCACTGCGTTAATCTCGTCGCAAGGGGATTTGATCGGCATCGGCTCGTTGCAGATCGAGCGAGTGCGCGAAGGCGGCGGCAAAGGCGCGACGGAAAATCTCAACATGACGATCCCGATCGACCTGTTGAAGCCGATCCTCGGCGACCTGACGAAATTCGGCCGTATCAACAAGCCGGTGCGGCCATGGCTCGGCGTCTATTGCACCGAAGTCGAAGACCGCGTCGTCATCGTCGGCATCGCCCCGAAAGGGCCGGCGGCGCGCGCCGAAATCAGGACCGGCGACATCATCGTCGCGGTCGCCGGCGAAAACGTCTCGACATTGGCGAGCTTCTACCGCCGCGTCTGGGCAACCGGCGAGGCCGGCGTCGAGGTGCCGATGACGCTGCACCGCGACGGCGTCACTTTCGACGTGCGCGTGAACTCATCCGATCGCGCGAAGTTTCTCAAGGGCCCGCGGATGCACTGAGCGCATTCAGCTTTTGCCGAAAATCTTCCTTGCGCCCGCGCGCATGAGCGCGATGACCATCAGCCATGTCATGATCGTGCATAAGCCGAAGATCGCGCGGCCTATGCCGGCGCTAATTGAGCCATCAATCAGGCCAGTCATGCTGAAGGCACGTTCGCCGCTGCCGAATGCGACCCATGTGCCAATCGCCGCCAGAGAAGCCATGGCAACCGCGCCGCAAAGCCAATAGACCACTTTCATCCATTGTGGCGCGCCAGGCGGTATATCGCCGGCTCTGTCATCTATGCCGGCAAGCCCGCCAACGATGATCGCCAGTCCGGCACAAAAGATGGCCAGCCCGGCGAGCGAGCCGAGCCAGAGCGGACCATTGATGCGGCTTGGCGGCGGCACCAGACCGAACCCGACCAGCCCCAAATAAAGCCCAAACACGCAGGCGGCCAAGCCGATCGCGAAGGTCGAGCGATTTTGCGATGATGCGTTCCGAAATGCCATGCGCCGGCCCGCCATTCAATGAACTGGACAGGGCACGATATGCCGGTCGCGCTTGCAAAAGCGTTGAACGTTGCGGTGAGCGAACCGTTAAACTGGCGGCACCTCACCCGATTTCAATCGCATCGACGCGGCTCGGATAGAACGCCAGGTATTCCTTGATCGCGGCGACCGCCAGATTGGGGCGCTCGTAGCTCCATACCGCATTGTCGGTACTGCGCCCGTTCGCGACAATCGTGAAATAGTTGGCGTCGCCTTTGTACGGGCAATGACTCGCATGAGCGGTCCGCCGCAGGAGGCTCCTGTCGGCGTCGGCGCGTGGAATATAGTAAACGCCGGGATAATGCGCTTCGCGCAACAGCAGCGCCTGTGTGGTATCGGCGACGATCCGGTTACCGAAGCGCACGCGCACCCGCGTACCCGCAGGATCGATTGAGATCGGATGATCGGGACCGGGTTGTTTCACGACATCATCGCCTTTCGATCTTGGCAATGCAGTTTAGCCTAACCATTCGCTAACGCCGCCCACCATCTCGTGACTGTATCCAGATTGCGAAAAATTGAACGATTGGTCTTAGTGAAATGACATTGTTTTGCCGGTAGCTTCTGGCTGGCGGCAAGGCAATGGTGATTTCGCTTCATGCAAAATACCCCGATCAAGAAGCTGATTCAGGGCCTCAATATCCTGATCGTGGACGGCAATTCCTATATGCGCCGGATCACGCGCATGATGCTGATGAATCTCGGCGCCAAATCGGTGATCGAAGCCGCCGACGGCCTCGCCGCGCTCGAGCAGATCCGCAATTGCGATCCCGACGTCATGCTGCTGGACTGGGATATGCCGCTGCTCAACGGCATGGAAGTCATGCGCATCGTGCGCTCGCCCGGCGTATTCCCACGCCCGAACCTGCCGATCATCATGCTGACCAGCCGCGCGCACCGCTCCTCGGTGGTGCAGGCCCTGCAGGCTGGCGTTCATGAATTCCTGGTCAAGCCGACCTCGGCCAAGGCGCTGCACGACCGGCTCTCCTCGATCGTCGTCAATCCGCGGCCGATGATGCAAATCGGCGATGCTTACGTCCCGGCGCCGCGCAAGCTCGCCGGTTCCGGAGAGATGGTCGAACTCGGGACATAAGCGTTTCGCCGAGCGTAAACGGAAAGTGCCCGGGCGCGCGCTTCGTGTATGATCGGGCCGATGCCGGCCATTCGCCCCAACGTCTTCAACATTCCCGCTTCAGTGCCGTTCCTGCCGGCGCTGATCGATGCGCTGCGCCACGGCAGGCTGGTGGCCGGCTTTCCAGCCTCGGACGCGCCGCTGGAGCTAGCCCGCGCCACGCTCTATTTGCCGACCCGGCGCGCCTGCCGGTTGGCGCGCGACGAATTCCTCAAACAGATCGATGGCGACGCCGCGATTTTGCCGCGCATCGTCGCGCTCGGCGATCTGGACGAAGACGAAATTGCTTTCGCCGATGCCGCGACCGGCGGCCTTGCTGACGAGGCGTTGGCTTTGCCGGAAGCGATCGCGCCGCTCGAACGCCGCCTGCTGCTGGCCGAGTTGATCCTGCAAGTGGCGAATTCGCCCGCGGTGCGCAGCGCCGAAGGCTCGCCGCTGATTGCCAATACGCCGCCGGCGGCGCTTGGCCTCGCCGACGATCTGGCGCGGCTGATGGACGACATGACGACGCGGCAGGTCGACTGGAAACGACTTGACGGCCTGGTGCCGGACGACCTCGACCGTTACTGGAAAATGTCGCTCGATTTTCTCAAGATCGCGCGCGAGGTCTGGCCAAATATCCGCGCCGAGCGCGGCGCCATCGAAGCGGCCGAGCGGCGCGACAAACTCATCGAAGCCGAAGCCCGACGTTTTGCGGGCAGCGACGCGCCGGTGATCGCCGCCGGTTCCACCGGCTCGATGCCGGCAACCGCCAAACTGCTCGCAACCATCGCCCGGCTGCCGCAGGGCGCCGTGGTGCTGCCCGGCCTCGACAAGGACCTCGACGACGAATCCTGGGAATCCATCGCCGGCAGTACCGACGACAAGACTCACGACGGCATGCCGGCGGCCGGTCACGCGCAATTTGCCATGCAGGCCTTGCTGACCGCGATCGGCATTGCGCGCAGCGATGTTGTGGACCTCGCCGCGCCGTCAACACACGGCCGCGAACGCCTGGTGTCGGAAGCCCTGCGCCCGGCCGCGACCACCGACCGCTGGCAGGCGCAGCGCGATGCCGCCGCGTTCGGGCCGGCGACCGACATGGCCTTGGCAAAAGTCAGCATGATCGAGGCCGCCAATCCGGAGGAAGAAGCGCTCGCCATCGCGGTGACGTTGCGCGAGGCGCTCGATACGCCGGGCAAAACCGCGGCTTTGGTGACGCCGGACCGCGCTTTGGCGCGCCGCGTCGTCGCGGCATTGGAACGCTGGCATGTCGCGGCCGACGATTCGGGCGGCGATCCCTTGCCCGATACGCAGGCCGGGCGCTTTGCGCGGCTGGCCGTCGAAGTCGCGCTCGACGGGGTCAAGCCGGTCGCGCTGTTGGCGCTGCTCAAGCATCCGCTGTTGCGGCTCGGCGCGCCGGCGGGCGCCCATGGCGAGGCAATTGCCGTGCTCGAGCGCGCTGTGCTGCGCGGACCGCGGCCCAAACCAGGTAGCGACGGATTGGCGCATGCGCTGGCAAGCTTCCGCGCCAATCGCGGCGACTTGCACCGCAGCGATCCGCGCAAGGCGCTGCAATCGGAGAAACTCGATGCGGCGGCTGACCTGGTCGAGCGGTTGAAAAGCGCGCTGGCCCCGCTGGAATCGCTGAAGGCCGGCGATCATCCGCTGGCCACCCTCGCCACGCACCACCGCGACGTCATTCGCAATCTTGGCGTCGACGCCGACGGTACGGTCGATGCCTTCTCCGGCAATGACGGCATCGTACTGGCCGACGCGCTCGAGAAGATCATCGACAGCCCGTCGGCGCAGGGGCTTGCCGTCAGCCGGGGCGATTATATCGAACTGTTCCACGCAACGACCGGCGATCGCGTCGTACGCCGCCCAGAAACGCGCGACGTGCGCGTGCATATTTACGGGCCGCTGGAAGCGCGCTTGCAGAGCGCAGACCTGCTGGTGCTCGGCGGCCTGAACGAAGCCACCTGGCCGCCGGAAACGCGCAGCGATCCATGGCTGTCGCGGCCGATGCGCCGCGACCTCGGCCTTGACCCGCCGGAGCGCCGCATCGGTCTGTCGGCGCACGACTTCGCTCAATCCCTCGGCGCGCCCGAGATCATGTTGACGCGCGCAACCAAGCTCGCCGGCGCGCCGACAGTGACCTCACGCTTCGTCCAGCGCATCGCCGCGGTTGCCGGCACAGAACGTTGGCAACAGGTCCTCGCTCGCGGCAATCGCATGGTCGACCTGGCGCGCGCGCTCGACCATCCGGCGCAGGTGAAGGCCGCCGAACGGCCGCAGCCGAAGCCGCCGATCGACGCGCGGCCGTCGCAACTGTCGGTCACCGCCATCGAAGACTGGCTGCGCGATCCCTACACCGTCTATGCCAAATATATTCTGCGGCTGCAGCCGCTCGACGCCGTCGATACGCCGCCGGGCGCGCGCGACCGCGGCACGATCATTCATGGCGCCATTGGCGACTTCACGGTGCAGTTCGCCGGTGGCCTCCCCGCCGATCCGCAACGGCAATTGTTGGCGCTCGGCGAGAAGCGCTTCGCCGAACACATCGACTTTCCGGAAGCGCGCGCCTTCTGGTGGCCGCGCTTCCTGCGCATCGCGCAATGGTTCGCCAACTGGGATCGCGGACGCCGCGACGGCGTCGCCACGTTGCATGGCGAGATCAGGGGCGAGATCAAGTTTCCCGTCGGTGCGCGCGAATTCACATTGTCGGCGATTGCCGACCGCATCGAATGGCGCCGCGACGGCAGCTACGCCATCATCGATTACAAGACCGGCGCGGCGCGCACCAGGAAGCAGGTCGGCACTGGCCTCGCGCCGCAATTGACGCTGGAAGGGGCCATTCTGCGTCAGGGTGGTTTCAAGGGTTTGCGGCCCGGTTCCATTTCGGAAATTACCTATGTCTCACTGAAAGGCGGCGACCCGGCCGGCAAACCGGAGGAAATCACTTTCAAGGGCAGCACGCCGGACATTCAGGCCGATTACGCGCTCAAGCGGCTGAAGGAACTGGCCGCGATATTTGAAAACGCCGAAACGCCCTACCTGTCGCTGGTGCATCCGATGTGGACCAACCATTACGGCGACTACGACCATCTCGCGCGCGTCAAGGAATGGTCGCTGTCCGGCGGCGGCAGCGATGAGGGCGGCGAATGAGCGCGCCTCGCAACATTCCTAAGAACGTCACCGACGTGCAGGTCGAAGCGGCCGACCCGGATACGTCGGCCTTCGTCTCGGCCAATGCCGGCTCCGGCAAGACGCATGTTCTCGCTCAGCGCGTCATCAACCTGCTGCTTCGCGGCGTCGATCCGGTGAAGATTCTCTGCATCACCTTTACCAAGGCGGCGGCGGCCAATATGGCCAACCGTGTGTTCGGCACGCTAGCCGACTGGAGCACTCTGCCGGA
The DNA here is from genome assembly GCA_947479905.1 of Bradyrhizobiaceae bacterium. Classification (GTDB taxonomy): domain Bacteria; phylum Pseudomonadota; class Alphaproteobacteria; order Rhizobiales; family Xanthobacteraceae; genus Pseudolabrys. The sequence goes on along the minus strand of CANKBJ010000023.1, from coordinate 5,216 downwards.
TGCCGCCCTCGACGAGAAGATAAAGGCCTCGACCGGAAAGCCGGCCAACCCGGCGCAACGCGCCCGCGCGCGCCGGCTGTTCGCCTCCGCGCTGGAAACGCCGGGCGGGCTCAAGGTTCAGACCATTCACGCCTTCTGTACACGGCTGCTGCATCAATTTCCGTTCGAGGCCAATGTCGCGGCGCGCTTTACCGTGCTCGACGAGGCGCAGACCACCGAACTCCTCGACCGGCTGACGCTCGACGTCTTGTTGCAAGCTTCCGCCGCACCGCAAAGCCCGCTCGGCAAGGCGCTCTCGACCGCCATCGTCGTCGCCGCCGACCAGACGTTCAAGGAGGTTATCGGCGACGCCATCAAGAAGCGTGATGACATTGCGCGTTGGATCGAAAACGCCGGAAGTGTCGACGCCGCGATTGACACGCTGTCGCGCGGCTTTGGCGTCGATCCGAAGGATACCGCCGAATCGCTGGAGCATGAATTTTTCGCGGCGTCCGTCATTCCGGAAACGGAATGGCCGGCGCTGATCGAGGTGCTGGCGATCGGCTCGAAGACCGACAAGAATCATATCGACGCGCTGCTCGCCGCGCAGCAAAGCTTCGGGCGCGACCGCGTCGACAATTATCTGCGCGTTTTCTGCACCGCCGAATTGTCGCCGCGAAAAAATATCGTCACCAAAGCGATTGTTGAGGACCATCCCGAATGGTTCGAGCGGCTCAAACGCGAACAGGACCGCGTCTGCGCCTTGCTCTCGCGCGAACGCGCCGTCGCCGCGCGCGACCGCACTCGCGCCCTTGTCACTATCGCCGCCGATGTCATCGCGCGTTACCGCGGCGAAAAGGAGCGCCGCGCGCTGCTCGACTATGACGATCTGATCGACAAGACCCTCAGTCTGTTCGGGCGCTCGTCCGCGGCCTGGGTTCTTTACAAGCTCGACCTCGGCATCGACCACGTTCTCATCGACGAGGCGCAGGACACCAGCCCCAAGCAATGGGAGATCATCCGAACAATCGTTTCCGAATTCATGCCCGGCGGCGCGCGGCCGAATGTCAAACGCACGGTGTTCGCGGTCGGCGACGAGAAGCAGTCGATCTTTTCTTTTCAGGGCGCGCAGCCGAAGGAATTCGACGCCATGCGCCGGCTGTTCGCGCGCCAGTTCGACACGCCCGAGCTGGGCTGGAAATATCTCAAATTCCACTCATCGTTCCGCTCCGGCGAGAACGTGCTCGGTTCTGTCGATCAGGTTTTCCGAGACAGGGATATCTACGCCAGCATCACCACCGACGACGTCGGCATTCCCGAGCACAAGTCTCTGCCTGGCGCCGCGCCCGGCCTGGTCGAGGTCTGGCCGCTGCTAGAGCCGGCCGAGCGCAAGGAAATGGAGGGCTGGGACGCGCCGTTCGATACCGAAAGCGAGGAAAGCCCGCGCGTGCGGCTGGCGCGCCGCATCGCCGCGAACGTGAAGCTGTGGATGGCGCGCGGTTTGAAAGCCGGCGACGTGCTCGTGCTGGTGCGCCAGCGCGGGCCTTTGTTCGAGGCGATCATCCGCGCCCTCAAGAATGCCGGCGTGCCGGTCGCCGGCGCCGATCGGCTGGTGCTGACCGGCCATATCGCGGTGATGGACCTGCTGGCGCTGGCCGATGCGCTGTTGTTGCCGGACGACGATCTGGCGCTGGCCAGCGTGCTCAAATCGCCTTTGTTCGGCCTGAGCGAGACGCAGTTGTTCACGCTTGCCTTCGGCCGCAATGAATCGTTGCGCGCATCGCTAAGGGCGAATGCGGATTTCGCATCGACGGCGAATGCGCTCGACGAGCTTGCCGGCATCGCGCCGCGGCTGACGCCGTTCGGCTTTTTCGCCCATGTGCTGGGCGCGCGGCGCGGCCGCGCCCAATTCCTTTCCCGACTTGGCCCCGAAGCCAATGATGCGCTCGACGAATTTCTCAATCTCGCGCTCAACTACGAAACGCAACAGACGCCGTCGCTGCAAGGCTTCGTCGCCTGGCTGCGCGCGGCGCAGAGCGAAGTACGGCGCGACATGGAGCTGGCGCGCGACGAAGTACGGGTGATGACCGTGCATGGCGCCAAGGGGCTTGAAGCCAACACCGTCATCCTCGCCGACACCGTCGGCAAGCCGACCGGCAAACAGGACCCGCGTCTATTGTCCTTGGCGGAGGGCGCGATGGCCTGGGCCAAGGGCCAGAAGGAAGATATCGGCCCGATGACCGAGGCGCGCCTGCGGGCGCAAGATGAAGCCCGCAACGAATATCGCCGCCTTTTGTATGTGGCGATGACGCGCGCCGCCGAGCGCCTGATCGTTTGCGGCGCCAAAGGCGTCAACAAGATTCCGGACGGCTGCTGGTATCAGCTTGTCGACAATGCCTTGCAGGATAAAAGCATCGCGGAGCCGGCCGACGACGGCGATGGCGAGGTCAAACGCTATCGCAAAGGCGAGGCATTGCCGCCCTCCGCCGCGGCGCCCGATGACAAGAAGCCGGCGGCGCCCATCTCACTGCCCGATTGGCTATTGCGCGACGCGCCCCGCGAGCAGCAGGCCGCGCGCACCGTGACGCCGTCCGGCGCGCTCGACGACGATGTCCGCCCGGTGGCGACCGGCGGCGGCGGACTGGCGCTGTTGCGCGGTTCGCTGGTTCACCGGTTGATGCAATCGTTGCCCGGCATTGCCGGGGAACGACGGTTGAAAGCCGCGCAGGATTATCTGGCGCGGTCCAGATTGCCGGCGGGCGACCAGCCGACACTGGCGGCGCAAGTGATGCGCTTGCTCGACGAGCCGCGCTTTGCCGAATTGTTCGGCCCCGGCAGCCGGGCCGAAGTGCCGATCGTCGGCAGGCTCGGCACGGCGACAGTGCCGTTCCTGGTCTCCGGCCAGGTCGACCGCCTGGTGGTGACCGAAGGCTTTGTCCTGATCGGCGATTTCAAGACGAATCGGCCGGCGCCGCGCGCGCTCGAAGAGGTGCCGCCGAGCTATATCCGCCAGCTCGCGCTCTACCGCGCGGTACTGAGCAAACTGTACCCGGACCGGCCCGTCCGCGCCGCTTTGATCTGGACTGAAGTGCCTGATCTGATGGAGCTTTCCGCGGAAACGCTGGACCAGTCGCTGGCGCGGGTCACGTCCGCGCGATAGCGCCTTGACGCTCGGGGGTACCGTTCATAGGTTCGCAGCCTCGCAATTCGTGGGGCGATTCCAAAAGCCCCGTCCCGCGCCACAACAACGCGCAATAGAAAAGGGTCTCCCCATGGCCGTCGGCAAAACCACAGATGCAGGCTTCGACGCGGATGTTCTCAAGGCTTCCGAGCCGGTCGTTGTCGACTTCTGGGCGGAATGGTGCGGCCCGTGCAGCATGATCGCCCCGGCGCTGGAAGAAATCGCCGGTCAGCTCGGCGACAAGGTCAAGATCGTCAAGTTGAACGTCGACGAGAACCCGGCGATTGCCGCCAAATACGGCATCATGTCGATCCCGACGCTGCTTTTGTTCAAGAACGGCGAGATCGCCGATCGCCAAGTCGGCGCCGCGCCGAAGCAGAAGCTGCATTCGTGGATCAGCGGCGCGGTTTGAGCGCGCTTGAACCTGAGTTGAATTGAAACGGCCGGGGCAAAACCCCGGCTGTTTTCTATTTTGTCGCCCCCGGCTTCGCGGGGACGACAGCTACCCCCGCAACACGCCGCCGGTGCGCTTGGTCACTTCAGCGACGATCTTTGCGGCCAGCGCGTCGATTTCCTGATCGGTCATCGTCTTGTCGCGCGGCTGCATGGTGACCGCGATGGCGACCGACTTCTTGCCCGGTTCGATGCCGGTGCCTTCATAGACGTCGAATACCGTGACGTTGACGATCAGCTTCTTGTCGACGTTCTGCGCGGCGCGGGCGATGTCGAAAGCCTTGACCTTGCTGTCGACGACAAAGGCGAAGTCGCGCTCGACCGGCTGGAACGGCGACAGCTCCAGCAAAGGCTTGGCGCGCGTCGCCTTGGCCTTGGCGGCCGGGATGTTGTCGAGGATCACTTCAAAAGCGACGACGGGGCCATCGGCCTTCAGCGCGGTGAGAATGCGCGGATGCAACTCGCCGAAATAGCCGATGATGTTCTGCGGGCCGATCTGGATCGTGCCGGAGCGGCCGGGATGAAACCATGCCAGTGCGCCGGGCACCACTTGCAGCGCCTGCATCGGCGCGCCCGCGGCGGCCAGCACAGCAAACGCATCGGCCTTGGTGTCGAACACGTCGACCGGCTGTGGCTTGGCAGACCAATGGCGGCCAACGCCGTCCGCCTTGGCCAGCGCGCGGCGCACGCCGCTGGCGGCAATGAATTGGTCTTCCGGCTGATCGCCCTTGAATATCTGGCCGACCTCGAACAGCGCGACATCGGCGGTGCCGCGGTCGGCATTGCGCTGCGCCGAGGCGATGAGCCCGGAAAGCAGGCTCGGCCGCATGTCGGATAATTCGGCCGCGATCGGATTGGCGAGCGCGAGGGCAGCGCTGCCGCCGCCGAACAGTTCGGCTTCGCGCTTCGACACGAACGACCAGGTGACAGCTTCGGTCAGGCCGCGCACGGCGAGCGCGCGCTTGGCCTTGCGGGTGCGAACTTGAATCGGCGTCAGCACGGCTTTGCGGGCGTCGGCGCTGCGCGGGAATGGCGTCGCGGGAATGGCATCGACACCGACGATGCGCACAAGCTCCTCGACGATATCGGCGCGTGCATGCACGTCCGGACGCCATGACGGCACCGCGATCTTGAGGCGGTCGCCCTGGCCGGCGACAAAGAAGCCGAGACGCTCAAGCGTGCGGCGGATTTCCACCGGCGACAGCTTGATGCCGGCCAGACGCGGCAGTTCGCTGACCGGATAATCGACGATGGTTTCTTTCGCCACCGGGTCACCGGCGACGACGACTTCGGACGGTTCGCCGCCGCAGAGATCGATGACCATCTGCGTCGCCAGTTCGAGGCCGGGGATCATGAAATTCGGGTCGACGCCGCGCTCGAAGCGATAGCGCGCATCGGTGTTGATGCCGAGCTTGCGGCCGGTCTGGGCGATGTTGAATTCGTCCCACAAAGCCGATTCGATCAGCACGTCTGTGGTATTCTCGTCGCAGCCGGATTCCTCGCCGCCCATGATGCCGGCGAGCGATTCGACGCCCTTCTCATCGGCAATGACGCACATGGCGGCGTCGAGCGTGTAGGTCTTGCCGTCAAGCGCCAGCAGCGT
>CANKBJ010000022.1 GCA_947479905.1 Bradyrhizobiaceae bacterium | reverse complement strand
CATCAGGATCACCGCGTCGGCGGCCTTGTACTGATGGCGCCGCATTTCTTTACCGAGGATACGGGCATCGCCGCCATCGTCGAGGCGAAGAAAGCTTACGAGACAACGGACCTCAAACAAAAGCTCGCACGCTGGCACAAGGACCCCGATAACGCCTTCCACGGCTGGAACGGCGCCTGGCTCGATCCGGAATTCCGGGAATGGGATATCACCGGGCAACTCGCCTATATCCGCGTACCGATCCTGATCGTGCAAGGCGCGGACGATCAATACGGCACCGTGGCGCAGGCCGAGGCCGCCGAACAGGAATGCTATTGCCCGGTCGAGGTCGCGTTGCTGCCGGGTGTCAAGCATTCGCCGCAGCGCGAGGCGCCGGAGGTGACGTTGAACGAGATAGCCGGATTTGTTGATCGGGTCCTGGAGAGGGATGTCTAACCTCCGCCCGTTCCCGCTTTCGCGGGGACGAACGGTTAAACCTACTCGGCAGCGACGCTCTTCCCGATCGCCTCGTTGACGCGCGGCATCACCTGTTCGGCGAGCAAGGTCATCGAGCGCTTGGCCAGTTCGGAATCGACAAAGTCCATGCCGGCATAGACCAGTTCGCCGAAGTCGCCGGTTTCCTCGCGCAGCGCCAGGATCGAATCGACCACCTTGTTGACCGTGCCATTGATGACGCAGTGATCCATGACGAAGTCGAGGGTGATCTCCTCGTCCGGCTGCTCCTTGTGACTCTTGAACACGTAAAGCCGGTTGCTGCGCTTCATCTTGGCCAGCATCTGCTCGAAATAGAACCGGTACGGGCTGTTGGCATTCGTACGGCCGTAGGAGCGCGCCGTCGCCTCGTCGTCGGCGACAAAAATGGTGCGGGCGACGCGCCAGTCCTTGACGTCGGCCTTTTGTCCGGCCTCGGCCTTGCCCTTGGCGAAATTCGTCCAGTGCGACTTGAGATGCTTGGCCAGAAGGAAATTGGCCGACAGCGGGTGAAAGTCGCGCTTGCCCATCAGCACGCATCCCGGCGAGAACGGCGCCACCACGGTGCCGACGATTTCCGGCCGCGGCCTCTGGAACGGCTTGCCCAGGATGCCGGTGCCGAGCGCATAAGAGGCATGCTTGTTGACGGCAACCTTGAAGCGGTTGTTCGGCAGATCGATGTCGTAGGGCGGTTCGCGCGACCAGATTTCGAGAATGACATCGATCGCTTCGGCGAACATCTTGTTGCGATCTTCGTCCAGCAGGCCGAGAACCTCGGCGTCGGAGGCGAGCGCCCCCGGGCTGATGCCGAAGATGAAGCGGCCTTGCGCCAGGTGATCGAACATCGCCGCGTTCTGCGCGATCACGACCGGATGAATCTGCGACAGGTTGGTGGTGCCGGTGGCGAGCTTGATCGTCTTGGTGTCGCCGATCAACGTCGCCAGAAACAGCATGCTGTTGGTGACGTTCTCGCAGGCATCGGTCAGATGCTCGCCGACAAAGGCGTCATGGTAGCCGAGACGGTCGGCCAGAATGATCGCCTCGCGGTCCTCGCGCAAAGTCTGCGACCAGTCCCGGCCCAGCGGATGCACCGGCATCGTGAAGTAACCCAACCGCATCATCGTCTCCATATCGTCGCGTATCCCGCGTGCAATGTTATCGCGGATTGAAGGCATGCCTCCAAGCGCAAAGTGCAAATTTGACGGGACGAAAGTTGCGTCGGGGGGTCAGGCCGCGACCCTGGCGAGGAAACCCTCGACCTCGGCGCGCAGTTCGGTCGCGGCGGCTTCCACCGCCTGCGCCGCGGTCAGCACGCTTTCCGCCGTGCGCGCGGTTTCGTCCGCCGCGCCGGCGACTTCGCCGAGCGAGAACACCACCTGCCGTGTGCCGTCGGCGGCGCCGGCGACATTCTGCGAAATTTCCGTGGTCGCCGCGCTTTGCTCCTCGATCGCCGCCGACACCGCGGTGGCGCAGTCGTCGATTTCCCGCATGCGGTTTGAAATGCGGCCGATCGCCGCCACCGCGCCGGTGGTCGCGGTCTGCACCGCGGTAATCAGCGCCGAAATATCCTCGGTCGCCTTGGCGGTCTGCACCGCCAGCGATTTGACCTCGGAGGCGACGACGGCGAAGCCCTTGCCGGTATCGCCGGCGCGCGCCGCCTCGATGGTGGCGTTGAGCGCCAGGAGATTGGTCTGACCGGCGATATCGCGAATGAGCTTGATGACGTCGCCGATCTTGCGCGCCGCCTGCGCCAGCGCATCGATCTGCCGGTTGGTGCCTTGCGCCTCGGTGACCGCGACGCGGACGATGTCGGTGGTCGAGGTCAGTTGCCGGCCGATCTCGCCGATCGACGTCGCCAGTTCGTCGGCCGAGACCGCGGCGGTTTCGACATTGGCGCAGGCTTCGTTCGACGCCGACACGGCGCCCTCGGCGCTCGCCGAGCTGCGGTTGGAATTGGCGCGCAACGTCGTCGCGGTGGCGCGCATCGCCATGGCGCCGGCGCTCGCGGTGCGCAGATGCTCCTCGACGCGCTGGCGGAAGGCGGCGATCGCCCGTTCGATCATGGCGCGCCGGTCGTGTTGCTTCTGGATGGATGCGCGCTCCAGCTCGGCATTGCGCCGATCGGTGATGTCGTCGTGGCTGCCGACCCAGCCGCCGCCGGGCATGGCGCGGTTATGCACCTGAATGAGCCGGCCGCCCGGCGTCTTGACTTCCGCGCTGGTGACCTTGCCTTGCGCCATGTCGTCGACCAGTTTCTGCCGATAGGTTTTCGGGTCGCTCATGAAAGTGCCGTTGGCGGCGCGGTATTCCAGCATCTCGGTGATTGAGACGCCGGTCGTGGCGATCGCGGCGGAGAGTTGATAGATTTCGATGTAGCGCTTGTTGCAAAAGACCAGTTTTTCGTCGCGGCCGAACATGCACAGGCCCTGCGAAATATTGTCGAACGCGATGTGCATGCGGCGGTTGAGCTGGCGCGTGCGGTGGATGACAAAGCCGACGTACAGCACCATGGCGGCGGTTGCGATCACGCCGGCGGCCAGCGCCGTGGCGACTGATGCGCCGTCCGGGCTGAGCGCAATCAAAGCGGCGAAGCTTGCCGAAAATCCGATGGCGCCGATCAGTGCGACCGGGCGCCAGACGCGCGCGGTTGCCAGTATAGCGGTTGCATCAGCCATGATTCCCCACCCGGTCGGGCGGTAACCTAGGCCTGCCTGGTTTTTTTGCAGTTAATTTCCGCTACTTAAATGGTGAACCAGAGGTTAACGGCAATTCCTATTGCGGCACCTCGATGGTCACCGAAGTGGTGATGGTCTGCCAATGCTTGATTTCTTCAGCCAGCCAGGCATCGGCGGCGGCTAGGGATTGGCTCGGCACGATATTGAAGTTCTGCTTGTGCAGCTTGGCGATCAGGTCGGGCGATTGCAGCGTCTTTTGTACCGCCGCGAACAACGCCTGCAGCACCGGCTGCGGCGTCGCCGCCGGCGCGAACAGAGCGTTCCACGCCACCGTGCCGACATCGCCCAGCCCGACTTCCTGCATCGTCGGCACGTCGGGATAATCGGGCAGCCGGGCGCGGTTGGCGATCGCCAGCGCGCGCAGTTTGCCGGCCTGCACCATGCCGGCGGTCGAGGCGACGTTGAGGAAGGCGCCCTGCGCGTCGCCGCGCAGCATGTCCTGCACGACGCCGGGCGCGCCGTTCTTGTTCGGCAGCCCGACCATATCGAGATCGCCGGCGCGCTTGGCGAAATAGGCCATGTCGTAATGCGGATAGGAGCCTACGCCGACGGTGCCGTAACGGAACTTGCCCGGATTGGCTTTCGCGTAAGCGATCAGCTCAGGCACCGTCTTGGCGGGAAAATCGTTCGCCGTCGTCACCAGCAGAAACGCCGGCACGTCGATCAGGTTTGTCACCGCCTTCACCGTTGTCCTGTAATCCGCGCTCATCTTCTTGGCGTAGAGGATTGGCGTGATGGCGTTGGTCGAGACATTGCCGACCATCAGCGTGTAACCGTCGGGATCCGACTTCACCATTTCGTCGATCGCCAGCATGCCGAAGGCGCCGGGTTTGTTGATCACCACGAAAGGCTGGCCGGTGACTTTCTGAAATTCCTCGCCGACGATGCGGGCGACAATATCGGTCGCGCCGCCGGGCCCGTAAGGGATCAGCACCTTGACCGGGCGGTCGGGATATTTGCCTTGCGCCGTGGCGGCGGAAAGGCCGGCGGCCAGCGTCGCGGCGAGGCAGGCGGCGGACAATAGGACAAGGCGTCGGCGTTGCATCGGTTCCCCCCAACTTCTGTTGCTATGAGGCCGGGTGTCTTCGCGCCCGTGCCGCAATTCTCCGGTCAAGTGCCGTATATGCTAATTGACGCTTTACCGGCGCGCCAGTACATGCCGCACATCGATTGGATCGGCCACCACCGTTCGGCCACTCTCGGCGGGCATTTTGCCCGCTGTTCCGAATCAACGATTGTCACAGCATGAAATTGTTCCGATCTGGCGCCTTGACGCCCGCCGTCCTTGCGCTCGCCGTTCTCGCGCTCGCCAATTGCGCCGGCACCGAAAACTACGTGGTGAAGGAAGAGCCGAGCATGTATCGCAGCATGGCGCAGGCCGGCGCGCAGCTCGACGATGCGGCGGCGGCGTCGATGATTTCCGGCTACCGCGCCAATAACGGCCTGCCTGCGGTGACGCTCGATCCGGAACTCACCCGCCTGGCGCAGGCGCAGGCCGCGCTCATGGCGCAGCGCGACAAACTCGATCACGCCGCCGGCAAGCCGTTTCTCGGCCGGCTCAAGGCGTCGGGCTACGACGCAAAATCCGCGGCCGAGAATATCGGCGCCGGCTATCACACCTTGGCGGAAGCCTTCTCCGGCTGGCGCGATAGTCCGCCGCACAAGGCCAACATGCTTTTGAAAGGCGCGACGCGCATGGGCATGGCGGCGGTCTATACGCCGAAGTCGAAGTACAAGGTGTTCTGGGCATTGATCCTGGCCGAGCCGGATGTGAAGTAGGCTTGTAGGGTGGGCTAAGGCGCGGTACGCGCCGAGCCCACCGTTGCCAAAGTTGGTGGGCTTCGCTTCGCTCAGCGCCACCCTACAAGATATTTGAGGCTGGCCTTGACCGGCCTTTAAACCTATGCTTATAGTCCTTCTGTTCGGTCCGTTCGAAGGCGTCATCTAGAGGCGTCTAAATGATGGGACCGGATGCGGCGCCCGCGGGCGGTGACAAACGCAGTCATCGCGCCCGGGCGGTGCCGGGGCCCCGCCCGGAGGCACTAGGACCTCCTGCGAGGAGCTCGCTGATGGTGCGTAGCCATTGGCCTTGCCCGATGCTCGGACTGAATCGGTGCTCCGAAAGGGGCCGGTTCACTGGGTTCTTCGGGAAGGTCAACAGCCGCCAGAAGCGCGGCCCGGCTGCTGTTAAGACGCCGCCGTGGCGCGCCGAGAGGCGCGGGCGCTTTGGCAACGAAGCGCTCACACACGGAAATAATGGAGCGCCCTTTGGCGCGCCACACCCTCGATTATTTTTGAGGGAGACGAAATGGGAGTTGGCTTGCCCGGGGCCGCAAACAACACGGGCGATGACGCATGCGCTTCTTATCCCTCCCCGGTTACGGGGAGGGTCCGGCGCGAAAGCGCCGGGGGTGGGGCGATGTTCGACGGAGGGATAACCCCACCCGACCCGCCTCCGCTTTTGCTCAGGCGGGCCACCCTCCCCTTTCAGGGGAGGGATAAGACAGGAGCGACGACAAATTGAGAATAGCCGTCTTCCTTTACCTCACCCTCTCTCCCGACTAGTTTCCCTCGCATGCTGCCGGACGCCAAAGACTTCGACACACTCACCCGCCAATTCCGCTGGAATATTCCGGCGCGCTACAATATAGGCGTCGATGTCTGCGACCGCTGGGCCGAGGCCGATCCGCAACGGCTTGCCATCCTGCATGTGCAAAGCGACGGCCGCGAAGACCGCGTTACCTACGGCGCGCTGCGCGACGCCTCGAACCGTCTCGCCAATGTGCTGCGCGCAAAAGGCATCGCACGCGGCGACCGCGTCGCGATCTTCCTGCCGCAATCGCCGGATGTCGCGGTGGCGCACATCGCCATCTACAAGTTAGGGGCGGTGGCGCTGCCGGTCGCGGTGCTGTTTGGCCCCGACGCGCTGTCTTACCGCTTGCAGAATTCCGGCGCCCGCGCGCTGCTGACCAGCGCGGCCGGCCTTGCCAAGCTCAACGACATTCGCGCCGAAGCGCCGGATCTTGCTTGCGTGCTGTCGGTCGATGGCGCGGGCGATAGCGCCGATAGCTGGCCGGACCTCGCGGCGCGCGCTTCATCTAATTTCACGCCGGAAATCACCACGCCGGACGACCCGGCGATGATGATCTATACTTCGGGTACGACGGGCCAGCCGAAAGGCGCGCTGCACGGCCATCGCGTTCTGCTTGGCCATCTGCCCGGCGCCGAGCTGCCCTATTATCCGTTTCCGCAACAGGGCGATCGCTTCTGGACGCCGGCCGACTGGGCCTGGGCCGGCGGCCTGCTCGACGTGCTGCTGCCGAGCTTGCATCACGGCGTCGCGGTGGTGGCGCGCAAGTTCGACAAGTTCGATCCGGAGGAAGCCTTCGCGCTGATGCAGAAAACGCAAGTGCGCAACGCTTTCATTCCGCCGACCGCGTTGCGCATGATGCGCGCGGCGCCCAATCCGGCCGGCCGCTACGATTTCAAATTGCGCGCTATGGGCTCCGGTGGTGAGTCGCTCGGCATCGAGGCGCTCGAATGGGGCCGCTCGGCCTTCGGCCTGACCATCAACGAATTCTACGGCCAGACCGAATGCAATCTAGTGATCGGCGCCTGCGCGCAGCTCGGGCAGGCGCGCGAAGGCTCGATGGGCAAGGCGGTGCCCGGCCACACGGTGGCGGTGATCGGTCCCGACGGCACCGTCTTGAAGCCGGGCGAGATCGGACAAATCGCCGTCAAAAGACCAGACCCGGTGATGTTTCTCGAATACTGGAAACGCGAGGGCGCCACCCGCGACAAATTCATCGGCGACTGGATGACCACCGGCGATCAGGGCACGATGGATGAAGACGGCTATTTCACTTTCGTCGGCCGCGACGACGATGTGATTACATCCTCCGGCTTCCGCATCGGCCCCGGCGAAATCGAGGATTGCCTGATCGGCCATCCGGCCGTGGCGCTCGCCGCCGCGGTCGGCAAGCCCGATGCTTTGCGCACCGAGATCGTCAAGGCCTTCATCGTGCTCAAACCCGGACACGCCCCGACCGACGCGCTCGCTTCCGAGATTCAGACATTCGTCAAGACGCGGCTGTCCGGCCACGAATATCCGCGCGAGGTCGCCTTCATCGACGACATGCCGATGACGACGACGGGCAAGGTGATCCGGAGATTATTGCGGGAGCGTGACTAAAGCGTTTTCGAGCGAAGTGGGTACCGGTTCGCGTGAAGAAAACGCGTCGAACTAAGCGAGGCGGCGTCTGGCGGCAAAGTACAGACAGATCGATTCGACGGCCAGCGCCATCGATACCGAGGCCGCCGCGCCTTCGATGCCGATGCGCGGAATCAGCACGAAACACAGTGCGAGATTGACCGCGAAGGCGAGGGCATAGATCGCCACGCACTTCTTGCGGTCGCCGAGCATAATCAGCAGCCGTTCGGCGGGGCCGACCGCGGCGCGCGCCAGCATGCCGATCGCCAGAATGAACATGACGTCGTAAGCGGCGTCGAAGCCCGGCCCGAACAGCCGCAGTAGCGGCTTGCCGCAAATCAGGATCGCAATGCAGATCGCCAGCGACGGCCAGAATGTCCACTTGATGGTCTCGCCGAAGAACTGCGCCAGCCGCGCTCTGTCGCCCGACACATGATATTCGGTGAACTTGTGCGTGGTGGCGCCGGCGATGGCGAAATAGACGAAGGCCACGACAGCGAGCAGGCGCGCCGCCGCGTAATAGACCGCGACTTCATCGGGCGAGCGGAAATGTTCGAGCGCCAGAATGTCGACATAGGTCAGCATCAGGTAGAGGCCTTCGACGGCGAAGATCGGCATCGACGTCGCCAGCCAGACCTTCGGCTCGTAGGTTTTCGGGCCGGGCGGCACCTTCCTGTGCAGACGGCGGTCGAGCACGACAAGCTGGCCGATGGTGACGGCGTAAATCGTGATGATGGAAATATACAAAGCCGTCATCGCGTCGGTCGGCGCGCCGATCAGCCACGCACCGCCTATCAAGGCGAGCATGGCCAGCGTGCGGATGATGTAGAACGGCATCAGAGCGAGGTTCGGCCAGTCATAGGACTGCGCAATGCCGGCTTGCACCTGCACCAGTCCGTAGATCGGGATCATCACGCAGGCGAGATAGAGCGGCACGACCAGGAAGTGATCGAGCCACGGCTGGATCAAGGTCACGCCGAGCGCGCCGGCGGCGCCGATCGCGGTGGCGATGGCGAAAGCAAGCCAGCGGCTGCCGCTGAGAAATCCGCGCAGTTTATCGTAGGCCTTCAGCTCGGTGTATTCGGGAATGAAGCGCCGCGCCGCCGAGGACAGGCCCATGTCGGACAGAGCGCCGATCATCAGCACCCAGGTCCAGACATAGATGAAGATGCCGAACTCGAACGAGCCCATCCAGCGCGCCAGCAGCACCTGGCTGACCAGCGCCAGCATCGCATTGCCGACGCGCACCAGAAACACCTTGCCGGCAACAAGCTGCGCCAGCCGGCTGTCGCCGCGGTCCGCCAGAATTGCTCTGACGCGCGCGACAACGCGCGCAAACGATTGCGCGGGCGACGATGCTGCGTCGAAACCGAAAGTCATCGAAACCGGTTAGCAAGGAATCGTTAACATTCGGTGGCCGCGACTACGGCAATGCCGCCAGTATCTGCTCGACCGCCTTGCGGTCCTCGGCGCTCAGCGGGCTCTGCGGCGGCACCGGGTCGCCAACGTCATAGCCCTGGATTTGCAGACCGGCCTTGATGCAGGCGGCCAGATTGAACCTGGCAAAGGCCTCGTTGATGCGCCACATCTCGCGCTGCAGCTTCATCGCCTCCGGCCATTTTTTCGCGCGGCACAGGTCGTAAAGTTTCACGCTCTGGCGCGGCACGATGCAGGCCGGTCCGGCCATCCAGCCGACGCCGCCGATCATCATTACCGCCGCCGGAATATGCGCCGACGCCGAGAACACATTGATCTCCGGCGCGCGATTCATGATCGACAGCAAATGGCCGGTATTGGTCGAGGCATCCTTGATCGCCTGAATGCGCGGATGGCTCGCCAGCCGCGCAATCACGTCAAGCGTCAGATCGCTGCGCTGGAAATTCGGATTGGTGTACAGCACCACCGGAATGTCGACGGCGTCGGCGATGGCGCGGAAGTAGGCCTCGACCTGCCCATCCTTGAGCGGGAAATAGGCTTCGAGAATGGCGAGAATGCCGTCGGCGCCGAAGGCCTGATAGCGCTTCGCCTGGTCGACGGCGTCGGTGGTCGAGGTCGAAGCCACGCCGGCAATCACCGGCACGCGCTTGTGCGCCGCTTCTATCGTCGTCTTGACCACGGCGTCACGCTGCTCGCGTGTCAGATAAGCGAATTCGCCGGTCGAGCCGAGCGGCGTCAGGCCGTGTACGCCGGCATCGATCAGATCGGTCGACAGTCTGCCCAGCACATCGGTCTTGATGCGGCCTTGCGCGTCGATGGGCGAGACGAGATAGGGGTAAACGCCGTGAAATTTTGTCATGGCAGTTCTCTTACACGCATTGACGGTCACCCGCCAAATCCGCCTTCGTCGAGAAATTTCTGTTCCTCCGGCGTGGTGACGCGGCCGAGGACGGCGTTGCGGTGCGGAAAGCGGCCGAAGCGGCGGATGATGTCGGCGTGGATTTCCGCCCATTTCAGATTGTCGGCGTCTCCCGCCGCCTTGCACAGCGCGATGGACCGTTCCTGATCGGCCATGTCTTCGGAATGCTCGAAAGGCAGGTAAAAGAAATTGCGAAGCGTCTTGTCGACCTGCGCATCATGGCCGCGCACGATCGAGCCCGCCGCGATGGCGCGCGCCATGGAATCGGTCGCGAACATGCGCGGCGATCCGCGAAACATGTTGCGCGGAAACTGGTCGAGCAGGATGAGCAGCGCCAGCGCGCCCTCGGCGCTTTGCTCCCAATCGCTCAACTGACCGGCGGCCGCGGCTTCGTGCTTCGTGAGAAATCGCCGGCGAATGTCGGTGTCGAAAGTCTCGTCCTTCTTGAACCAGGCTTTCGGCCCGGCCTCGCGCCAGAAGGCGACGACATCGGCGGCGCTCGCCGTCGTCGCCTCTCTCATGGATTATCCCGCAGCGCCCGGCGCAGGATCTTGCCGACATTTGTCTTCGGCAGTTCGTGACGGAATTCGATGTATTTCGGCAGCTTGTAGGCGGCGAGCTTGCCGTGCATGAATTTGCGCAATTCGGCGTCGGTCAGATCGGGCGACTTGCTGACCGCGAACAGCTTCACCGCTTCGCCGGAATGCGGATCGGGCACGCCGACGGCGGCGCATTCGACGATCGCGCCTTGCATCATCGCCACATCCTCGACCTCGTTGGGGAAGACCTTGAAGCCCGACACCGAGATCATGTCCTTCTTGCGGTCGACGATCCTGACCATGCCTGACGACTCCATGATGCCGATGTCGCCGGTGCGGAAAAAGCCATCCGTGGTCATCACCTTGGCGGTCTCGTCCGGCCGGTTCCAGTAGCCGACCATCACCTGCGGTCCTTTGGCGCAGATTTCACCGGCTTCGCCGAGCGGCACTTCCTTGTCGTCGGCGTCGAGGATGACGATGTCGGTCGAGGGGAACGGATAGCCGATGCCGCCGGTCCATTCCGCGATGTCGCAGCGGTTGGCGGTGAGGCCGGGCGAGGTTTCCGACAGCCCGTACGCTTCGATGATCGGCTTGCCGGTCGCCGCCAGCCAGCGCTCCGCCACCGATCGCTGCACGGCCATGCCGCCGCCGATCGCCGATTTGAGCATGCTCCAGTCGATCTTGCCGAAGTTGGGATGGTTGAGCATCGCATTGAACAAGGTGTTCACGGCCGGGAAGAAGTTGATCTTGTACTTCGACAGTTCCTTGATCAAGTTCGGAATGTCGCGCGGATTGGGGATCAGCAGGCAAACGCCGCCGAGCCGCACGCCGATCAGCGCGCAGGCCGTCAGCGCGAAGATGTGCGACAGCGGCAGCGCCGCCACCATGAACAGTTGCTCGACGCGCGGTTCGCGCATCAGCGCCGGCTGCAGCCAGGCGTAAGCCTGCATGGTGTTGGCGACGACGTTGCGGTGCGACAGGGTAGCGCCCTTGGAGACGCCGGTGGTGCCGCCGGTATATTGCAGGAACGCGATGTCGTCGGGCCCGAGCGTCGGTTTGTCCAGCTTCATGCCGCGTCCGGCGGCGATGACTTCCTTGAATCGGAAGGAACCCGGCAGCGAAAATGGCGGCACCATCTTCTTGCCGTGGCGCACGACATAATTGACGATCGCGCCCTTCACGGTGCCGAGCAGGTCGCCCATGCTGGCGACGACGACGTGTTTGACATTGGTCTTGGCGATCACATGCGCCAAAGTATGTGCGAAGTTTTCCAGTACGATTATGGCTTCGGCGCCGGAATCATTGAGCTGGAATTCCAGCTCGCGCGGCGTGTACAGCGGATTGACGTTCACCACCGTATAGCCGGCGCGCAGAATGGCCAGCAGTGCGATCGGATATTGCAGCACGTTCGGCATCTTGATGGCGACGCGCGCGCCGCGCTTGAGGCCCCTGCTTTGCAGCCAGGCGCCGAGCGCCTGCGAGGAACGGTCGAGTTCGTCGAAGGTGATCGACGCGCCCATGCAGATGAAAGCTTTCTTGCCGCGATGAGCCTTGAAGCTTTCCTCGAAAATGGCGACCAACGACGGATAGGCCGACGGATCGATCTCGGCCGGCACGCCGGGCGGATAGCTCTTGAGCCAGATGCGTTCCATGAATCCCCCCTTTGCCGCCGGTCCGTTTTCCCTCTGGCCGGCGGTCAAACCGTTACCAGCATCCGACCAACCGGCCCCGCACGCAAGGCCGGAGGAACCTATCGCACGCGGCTATCTGACCCGCCGAAGGGGATGAGCGGATTGTCGGTCAGGGCGGCACGGTCGGGACGGTCGGGCGCGGCCGCGCCCAGAAAAGCGTCAAAAAGCTCGCGCACGGTACGCTCGGGCAGGTCCTTGGTGATGAACACAAGCCTGGTCCGGCGGTCGTCGTCGGGCCACCGCTCAAGCTGCGCGGTGGGATGGAATATGTGCTGTACGCCATGGACCACCACGGGCGTCCCTGGCATTTCGGCGACATCGACGATGCCTTTCATGCGCAGCAGATTGGCGCCATAGGTGGCGCGCAGAAGTTCCAGGAACATGTCGAGCGTGCCGGCGGGGATCGGTTTGTTGGCCGTCAGAACAAACGAGACGATATGATCGTCGTGCCGGTTCACATCATGGTGGTGATGGTGGTGCCCGTGCGAATGCGCGTCGGCATAGGCCTCCGCCGCCAGCCATTTTTTGACATCCGGAATTTTGTGCGCCGGGTCGTATAGCCCGCAATTGACCAGGCGCTCGGCGGTCGCTTCGCCTTTCGCCGCATCGAGTACGACAGCGGCTGGGTTAAGCGCGCGCAGGCGATCGAGCAGATGCTGCGTGACCTCCGCGTCTGCGAGATCGGTCTTGCTCAGCACGATGCGGTCGGCGACCGCGACCTGCTTGACCGCTTCCGGATGCGCGTCGAGCGCGCCTTCGCCATTGATCGCATCGACAACCGTCACCACGCCGTCGAGGCGGAAGCGCTTGACCAGATAGGGATGCGCCATCGCGGTATGCAGCACCGGCGCCGGATCGGCCAGACCGGTCGTTTCCAGCAGCACGCGGCTGAATTTGATCCGGCCATTGTCGAGATCGCGCAAAAGCTTCTCAAGCCCGTCGACCAGGTCGCCGCGCAGCGTGCAACACAGACATCCCGATTGCAGCACCACCATGTTGTCGCCGACATAATCGACCAGCAGATGATCGAGCGACACCTCGCCGAATTCATTGATGATGACGGCGGTGTCGGCCAGCGCCGGGTCTTCCAAGAGCCGGTTGAGCAAAGTGGTTTTGCCGGCGCCGAGAAAGCCGGTGAGCAAAGTGAGCGGGATTGGCACTGGCGGCGTTCGGCGCGCCGCGCTTCTGTCGGACTCGCTCATTGCGCGGCCGACGAGACTTTCGGCTTTGCCGGCTTGGCCGCGGCTTTCGGCGTGGCCGTGGGCTTTGCCGCCGCCGCCGGCTTTGGCGCTGCCGCCGGCTTGGCCTCGGCGGAAGGCTTCGTGTCGGCAGGCTTCGCTTCCGATGATTTGGCTGCCGCGGGCTTGGCGGCGACTTTCTTTTTCTTTTTGCCGCCGCCGCCGCCCGCGGTCTGCGCGACAGTATCGGGTCTGTCGGCCGGGCCGGTAAACACCACGACCGGCGGCGTCGTATCGACCGGCGGACCGAGCACGAACTTGCCGGCCGCGGTCTTCAGATTCGACAGCATGAAGGCCTGGCCACCGTTCGCCTGGCCGTTGCCGGCTTCGCCTTCGGCCGGCGTGCCGGCGGCTTCGGTTTCTTCTTCCTGATTGTCTTCCGACGGCGGCTTGCGCCGATGACCGCCGCACATTTCCTCGCGCAGATTCGGCGGTTGGGCATCGATCGGCGCCAGCGCGTCGACGGTGCCGAGCGACGGCGTCAGCCAGCTCAGCCCGCCGCTGCCGAAGCCGCGTTCGAGCAATTGCGCCGCCTTCTGCGCCCGCACCGCGCCGGAATAGGCGCCGAGCACGACCGCGATCAGGCGGCGGCCGTTGCGGGTGGCGGATGCGACGACATTGTAACCCGAGGCGCAGATGAAGCCGGTTTTCATGCCATCGGCGCCGGGATAGCGGTCGATCAGATTGTTGTAGTTCTTCATCACCCGGTTGCCGTAGCGGATCGAATGAATGTGCCAATAGGAATCGGCCTCGGGAAATTCCTGGATCAGCGCGCGCGCCAGAATGCCGAGGTCGCGCGCCGACGAGACGTGGTTTTCCGCCGGCAATCCGTTCGGGTTGACGAAATTGCTCTGCGACATGCCCAGCCGGCGCGCATTGGCGTTCATCATGTCGGCGAAGCCATCGAGCGAACCGCCGACCCCTTCGGCGATGGCGACCGCGACGTCGTTGGCGGATTTCACCATCAGCATCTTGAGCGCGTTGTCGACGGTCAGCGTCGTGCCGAGCTTGAAGCCCATTTTGGTCGGCTGCTGCGCCACCGCGTTGCGCGACATGGTCAGCAGCGTGTTGAAGGTGATGCGCTGTTCCTTGACGGCGCGCAAAGTTGTGTAGGCGGTCATCAGTTTGGTGACCGAAGCCGGATACCACGGATAGTTGGCATTTTCGGCGTGCAGAACCTTGCCGGTCGCGGCTTCGATCAATAGCTGGGCCTCGGCCTGGGCGCGGCCGGATGCCTGTGTCGCCAGTGCCGCGGCGGCGATGGCGATGATCAGGGCACGGCGGCTGAAGCGGTTAAAAACGGTCAAAATCGTGGGTCCGGTCTGCTGGATTGGCGATTGCGGGCCTCATCACGGAGCCACTGAGTGGTTGGGTTCCATGCGTCGTAACGCTAAACTAACGAAGCTTTTGATCTGAGGCAAAGGCGGCGACGCCCCGCCTGTAAAACATGGTGACCGGCCTTGCGAAGGTCGCTAGCCATGACGACCATCGCTGTTCCTGACCAAGCAATAAGACCAAAGTTCGGCAATGAGACATTCTGGGAGAATTCGATGACCGCGGCGATAGTCGGCTGGGCTCACACCCCCTTCGGTAAGCTTAACGGCGAGACGGTCGAAAGCCTGATCGTTCGGGTGACCACCGAGGCCCTGGCCGATGCCGGCATTGAGGCGAGGGATGTCGACGAAATCGTCCTCGGCCATTTCAACGCCGGCTTTTCGCCGCAGGACTTTACCGCCTCGCTGGTGCTGCAAGCCTCGCCCGATCTGCGCTTCAAGCGCGCGCTGCGGGTGGAAAATGCCTGTGCGACGGGTTCCGCCGCCGTGCATCAGGGCATCAAGTCGATCGAGGCTAAGGCGGCGCGCATCGTGCTGGCGGTCGGCGTCGAGCAGATGACGACGACGCCTGCCGCCGAAATTGGCCGCAATCTGTTGAAAGCGTCTTACGTGCGCGAGGAGGCCGAGATCGAAGGCGGCTTTGCCGGCGTCTTCGGCCAGATCGCCGCGCGTTATTTCCAGAAATACGGCGACCAGTCCGATGCGCTGGCCATGATCGCCGCCAAGAATCACAAGAACGGAGTCGGCAACCCTTACGCGCAGATGCGCAAGGATCTCGGCTACGATTTCTGCCGCACCGAGAGCGAGAAAAATCCGTTCGTCGCCGGACCTCTCAAGCGCACCGATTGCTCGCTGGTGTCGGATGGCGCCGCCGCGGTCGTGCTGGCCGATGTCGGGACCGCGCTCAGGCTCGGCAAGGCGGTCGCTTTTCGTGCCGCCGAACATGTGCAGGATTTTCTGCCGATGTCGAAGCGCGACATTCTCAAGTTCGAGGGCTGCGCGCTGGGCTGGCAGCGCGCGCTGGCAAATTCGGGCCTCGAACTCAGCGATCTCTCATTTGTCGAGACGCATGACTGCTTTACCGTCGCCGAGTTGATCGAATACGAGGCGATGGGCCTGACCCCCGAAGGTCAGGGCGCCCGCGCCATCAAGGAGGGCTGGACGCAAAAGGACGGCAGGCTGCCGGTCAATCCGTCCGGCGGCCTGAAGGCCAAGGGTCACCCGATCGGCGCCACCGGCGTATCGATGCATGCCCTCGCCGCGATGCAGCTAACCGACACGGCCGGAGACCTTCAGATAAAAAATGCACGTCTGGGTAGCATATTCAACATGGGTGGGGCGGCCGTCGCCAATTATGTCAGCATTCTCGAGCGCATAAAGTGACGGCCTGAGGCAGGCGGCTGAGCATATTTCATAAAGCGTGAAGTTGCGTTTCATGCAACTTTAAGGTCTGTTGCTAGGGGGCTGATCGTGAAATTGATCACTCGCTTGGACGTGGTAGAGTTCTGCAATATTACTCGCGGTTGTCTAGGTTATTTGAAGTGCCTGAAGGTGCCGGCGCTGTCGAAGCGACGTTATGGGGGCTCGCATGACGAATATTCCGACCGATCTGCTACGGACTTTTGTCGCCGTGGTGGACCTGCGCAGCTTCACCAAGGCAGCTAATTCGCTGGGTGTGACGCAGCCGGCGGTCAGCGCCCAGATCAAACGTCTGCAATTTCTTCTCGGCGACGACATTTTCGACCGCAGCACGCAAGGCGTTAGCCTGACGCCGCACGGCGAGACCGTGCTCAATTATGCCCGCCGCCTCTTGTCGGTGAACGACCAGATCGTCCGCCTCGGCGGGGTCGAGCCGGCGCCGGAACTGGTTATACGCGTCGGCACGCCAAGCGAATATGTCGCGTCGATTCTGCCTGCGACTCTGGCGTCGTTCCGGGAGCGCTGGCCGGATGTGCGCTTTTCGGTCCGCACCGACTACTTCGATCCGTTGGCGCGGCAGCTTCGCGGCGGCGAGATCGACCTGATGATCGGCCTGTCGATGGCGCAGCCGCGGGACGCCCGCCATTGCGTCACCCGCGAAGTGGTCTGGGCGCGCGGCAAGAATACCCGGTTTGACCCGGACGGTCCTGTGCCGTTGGTCTCCTACGGACCGCCATGCATTTACCATCGCACGGTCGTGCAGGCACTCAAGGCGGCCAACATGGATTGGGAGGATGTCTTCATCGGTCCGAGCCTGAACAGCCTGAAAGGCGCGGTGGCCGCCGGCCTTGGCGTCATGCCGATCACCCGTAACCGGGCCGACGACGCCGGCATCATGCGCTGGGAGGACGCGCCGCTGCCGAAATTACCGGACCTCTACAGCGGCATCTATGTCCGCGAAGGCGGCGCCCGCCCGATTTACGAACAACTGGCCGACGAAATCGCCGACGCGATCTTCTCGCCCGGCGCGGCGCAGGCAAAGCTCATCAGCAACATGGAAAGCGGCCGCAAGAAGAATTCCGCCGCCTGATTCGTGTCGCGAAAAATGTAATGTGGGTTGAAAGGCCTGCGCCTTATGCCTGCGCGAAGCCGGAGCGCTGCGCCCAGCCGGTCATGCGCCGTTCCAGGATCGCCATGGCCGCGTACATGGCGATGCCTTCGATCGCCAGCACCACCAGTCCGGCGAAGATCAACGGCACCTGGAACTGCGCCTGCGCCTGCAGCATCAGATTGCCGATGCCGTAATTGGACGCGACGCTTTCCGAAATCACCGAGCCGACGAAGGCCAAGGTGATCGCCACCTTCAGAGAACCGAAGAAGTAAGGCAGCGTGCGTGGAATGCCCACTTTGCGCATGATGTCGAGCTTGGAAGCGCCAAGCGCCTTCAGCACGTCTTCCAGTTCTGGCTCGATGGTGGCCAGCCCCGTCGCTACGTTGACGACGATGGGGAAGAACGAGATCAGGAAGGCGGTCAGCACCGCCGGCACGAAGCCAATGCCGAACCACAGTACCAGAATCGGCACCAGCGCGACTTTCGGAATGGCGTTAAAGCCGATCATCAATGGGTAAAGGCCGGCATAGATCGCGCGCGACCAGCCGACCACCAGGCCGAGCAACAGGCCGAAGCCGACGGCGAGCGCAAATCCGATCAAGGTCGTCTGCAACGTGATCCACGAGTTGCGCGCCAGCGGGCCGGAGTAATCGACGAAGGCTTGCGCGATCGCGGTTGGCGGCGGCAGGAAGAACACCGGGATTTTGAAAATGTAAACGGCGGCTTCCCAGACGACAAAAAGGCCGATGGTGAACAGCCAGGGCGAAAGCCGGATCAGGAGGGCGGTCCGGTTCATTGCCGCGCCTTTACGATGTGGCCGCGCAATTCGTGGACGATGTCGGTGAATGCCGGCGTGAACGTGACTTCAAGATCGCGCGGGCGCGGCAGATCGATTTTGCGTTCGACGACGATGCGGCCGGGCCGCGACGACATCACGAAGACGCGGTCGGCGAGAAATACCGCCTCGCGCAGATCGTGCGTCACCAGAATGACCGTGATCTTGCGCGCCGCTTGCAGATCGCGGATCACGCACCACAGTTCCTCGCGGGTGAAAGCATCGAGCGCGCCGAACGGCTCGTCCAGCATCAGGAGTTGCGGCTCGTGGATCAGCGCGCGGCACAGCGAGGTTCGCTGCTGCATGCCGCCGGACAATTCCCACGGAAACTTTTCGCCCTGGTCGCGCAAACCAACCGAGGTCAAGAGGTTGCGCGCGCGCGCCGCGAACTCGACCTTGCGGCGCCGCATTTCGCTGCGGTGCGGCTCGACGATTTCAAGCGGCAGCAAAAGGTTTTCCAGCGTGGTGCGCCACGGCAGCAAGGTGGGCGCCTGAAACGCCATGCCGGCAATCTTGACCGGCGCGGTGACCTTTTGCCCCGCCACCGTCACCGTTCCGCGACGCGGAAACTGCAGACCGGTGGCGAGTTTCATCAAGGTGGACTTGCCGCAGCCGGACGGGCCGACCACGGCGGCGAATTCGCCCTGTTCGACCGCGATCGACAGCTCTTCGACCGCCAGCGCCGAACCGGCGCCGGCATAGGCGTGATCGACGCCGTCAAGAGTGACGAAGGCGCTCACTTAGAACTTGCGGTCGGCGGCGGCAGGCAGGAACGAGCCGTCGAAGATGTCCGCCGTCTTCGGCTTGTCGCTCTTCCACTTATAGGTCAGGCCGATCTGGTCGATCGCCTTGGTGAAACGGGCCTCGTCGATGCCGCCAAAGCCACTGGCTTTCACTTCGGCGGTGACGATATTGTCACGGATCGCCATGGTCAGACGCTCGAGTTCGGTCGGCTTCTTGGCGACGTCATTGCGCTTGAGCACCGAGTCGACCGCGGTGTCCGGCGACTTCACCGTGTCCTTGAGGCCTTTGACGAAGGCGCGCAGGAAGGCCTTGACCGCTTCCGGCTTCTCGGCGGCGAATTTCGGGTTCACGATGATCGCATTGCCGTAGAGGTTGACGCCGTAATCGGCCATCAGCAGCACGACGATGTCGTCGACCGGCACGCCCTTGTCCTTGAGATTGATGAAGGACGAGAACGAGAAGCCGGTAATGGCGTCGACCTGGCCGGCGGCCAGCATCGGCTCGCGCACCGGGAAGCCGACGTTCTCGATCGTCACCTTGGAAGCGTCGATCTTGTTGGCTTCGACGAAGATCGGCCACTGCGCATAGGCGCCGTCCGGCGCCGGCGCGCCGAGCTTCTTACCCTCTAGGCTTTTCGGATCGCTGATGCCGCGGCTCTTGCGGCCGACGATCGAGAACGGCGGTTTGTTGTAGACCATGAACACCGCCTTGAGCGGCACGGCCGGGTTGGCGTCGCGGAACTTGATCAGCGAATTGATGTCGCCGAAGCCCATGTCATAGGTGCCGGAGGCGACGCGGTTGATCGGTTCGAGCGAGCCGGCGGCGCTGTCGATGGTGACGTTGAGGCCTTCGGCCTTGTAGTAACCCTTGTCGATTGGCACCAGGAACGGCGCCGACGGCCCCTCGAATTTGAAGTCGAGGCTGAATTTGATGTCGGTGTCGGCGGCCGAGGCGGCCGTCAATCCGGCGCCGCTCGCCAATGCGGTCGCGAGCAAGGCACTGACCAGAACTCCCGCCTTGTGGCCTGCGAATGCCGGCCGGCGCGCGTTTAAGGTGCTCATTTTATCGATCCTTTTTTTCGGCCCGCGCATGCAGCAATGCGATCTCGGCCAGGCTGACGAAAGAACTTGGCTGACGAATGAACTGGAACCAGCAAAGAACATGCCGTCGTAAAGTGCAAGATATCGGCGCGCGGTTTTAAGGCACTGCCCAGCAATTCACCGAAACTGCCGCAGACTTAGGCAGTCGTCACGACATTCCGTCACGTTGCCGTGTTCGGACCGGGTTCCGGCGCAGGGGCGCATCCGGGCGCCCCGTTCAATGCACAAGACATCCAGAAGGGAGTTCGTCATGCGAAGCCTGAAAGGCGTCATCGCCGCGGCTCTGGCCACGGCGGTGGTTATCGGTTCGCTTGGTATCAATTCGGCGGAAGCCCGCCCCCGCCACTATCATCGCGGCAATGCCGCGGCGGTTGGCGCCGTCATCGGCCTGTTCGGCACCATCGCGGCGATCGCCGCCGCCGACAGCTATCGCGATCGCTACTACGGTGGCGGCTATTACGGCCCCTACGCCTATGGTCCGGGCTATGGCTACGCGCCGTATTACGGCCATCGGCGCTGGCATGGTCACCGCCATTGGCGGTGACGCGCGAAGCATCGCGGCCGGCAGTAAGCTTAAAAGCCCTATTTCAGCGGCTGCGCCCTATTCGTTAACCGGTTTTCAGAGCGGATCGGCTATGGTCGCGCATGGCTGATTCGGTTGCCCGGCTTTATGACGCCGTGATTGCCGTTCGGGGCACGGACCCGACGAAATCGCGCACGGCTCGCCTGTTGCGCTCCGGCCGCGCCAAAATGGCCAAGAAGCTGGCGGAAGAGGCGGTCGAGGTCGTGATCGACGCCATGCACGGCCAGACCGAGGCCGTTGTGCGGGAAAGTGCCGATCTGCTCTATAATCTGGTTGTGCTCTGGGTCCATGCCGGCGTCCACCCTGACGATGTCTGGGGCGAGATGCGGCGGCGCGAGAAAATGTTCGGCATCGCCGAAAAATTGCCCAAGGATATGGTACCGGGTGCGCCGCGGCGTAAGGTCGCGCCCAAGGCCCTGCCGAAGGTGGTTCCTTTGGAAGCCCGGCGCTTACCCAAGCGTCGCTGAAAGCGACGAGGATCCTAGAGCGTCGTTGAGCCGTCACAGTTTTCAGCCAAACCCAATCCATGAGTGCAGATATGACCGTTGAGGCCGTCCCGCCGCGTAATTTATTGCGCCGACTATACGATTGGTGCATCGACGCCGCCCACAAGCCGCATGCGATGTGGACCATGGGAGCGATCGCCTTCGCCGAAAGCTCGTTCTTCCCGATCCCGCCGGATGTGATGTTGATCCCGATGGCACTGGCGCGGCCTGAACGGGCCTATGTGATGGCGGCCTGGTGTACGGCGGCCTCGGTTGCCGGCGGCTTGGTTGGCTATGCCATCGGCGCGCTGTTGTACGATTCGGTCGGCGCTTGGCTCATGCATCTCTATGGCTATACCGACAAGGTCGAAGGTTTTCGTGCGGCTTACGCGCAATGGGGCGCCGCGATCATTCTGCTCAAGGGCCTGACGCCGATCCCCTACAAGATCGTCACCATTACCTCGGGTTTCGCCGGCTACAACCTTGCGCTGTTTATTGTTTTCTCGATTATCGCCCGCGCCGGCCGGTTCTTCCTGCTGGCCTTCCTGTTGCACCGCTACGGCGAACAGGCCCGCGCGATCATCGAAAAGCGCCTCGGCCTGTGGGTGTCGTTGGGCGCCGCGGTGGTCGTCATCGGCATCGTCATTGCGGTATACTTGATCTGAACGAATCGACATTCCTCAATTCTGCCATCCGGCGGAACTAGAGGTAGAATGGCGCAAATGCCGCTAGGCACCTGAGAGCCATACAGCCGCGATGTCATTGCACCCGGAAATGACCCGGACTCTATCGATCACGCGCCACCTGTTGGTGGCCGGCTTTGTCATGACTTCGGCGCTGGCCGTCGCGCAGGAATCAAGGCCGCGCAACGATGACCCGGGTTTCCTGGGCAGCATCGGCCGCTGGTTCGAGGAACAGGGCGACAAGATCAGTTCGACCTTCAAGGACGCCGGCAGGAAGGTCGAGACGCTCGGCCACGAGGCTGGTGTCGCTGCCAAGAGCACGGTCGAAGGCGCGAAGGATGCCGCCGGTGCGGTCGCGCGCATCCCCGTCGCCCGCGTTGTCAGCGGCCACGAAAAATGCCCGAACGCGCCGAACGGCGCACCCGACTGCGTCGCCGCGGCGACGGCCATGTGCAAGGCCAAGGGTTTCGAGTCCGGCAAGAGCGCCGACATGACCACCGCCGAAGTCTGTCCGGCGCAGGTCTATCTCTCCGGCCGCAGCAGCGGCCCGGGCTGCAAGACCGAAACTTTCGTGTCGCGCGCCCTCTGCCAATAGCCGGGCCTCGCGGTCGCTTGTCTTGACGCCGCGCCTGTGTTTCCGTTTTTGCCAAGAACGAAAACATAGCGGAGGACGGCGCCGGTGAACCTTCACGCCAAGTTGCTCGAACGCGAAACCGCCGGCAAACCGGTTACCGTCGGCGTCATCGGCGCCGGTAAATTCGGCACCATGTATCTGTCGCAGGCGCGGCTGACCGCGGGCACGCATGTCGTCGCCGTCGCCGATCTCGATATTGCCCGCGCGCGCAGCCAGTTGCAGACGGCCGGCTGGCCGGCGGAGCTTTATGCCGCGACCTCGCTCGATGACGCGCACAAGCGACGCGCCACTTTCATCACCGCCGATGCCGAGGCCATGATCGCCGATCCGCGCATCGAGGTCATCGTCGAGGCGACCGGCGTGCCCGGCGCCGGCATTCATCATGCGCTCGCGGCCATCAAGAATGGCAAGCACATCGTCATGGTCAATGTCGAAGCCGACGCGGTCGCCGGGCCCTTGCTGGCGCGCAAGGCGAAAGCCGCCGGCGTGGTCTATTCGCTGGCCTGGGGCGACCAGCCGGCCTTGATCTGCGAGCAGGTCGACTGGGCGCGCGCCGCCGGCTTCAAGGTCATCAGCGCCGGCAAGGGCACGCGATACGAGCCGCATTATCACAAGTCCAATCCCGACAATGTATGGGATATTCTCGACAAGTACTTGAACATTTCGGATCGCGCCTCGATCAACCCGAAGATGTTCAACTCCTTCGTCGACGGCACCAAGTCCGGCATCGAGATGACGGCCGTATGCAACGCACCGGTCTGTTGCCGCAGAGCGACGGCCTACGCTTTCCGCCGGCGACACGCTTCGAACTGGCCGATATCTGCAAGCCTAAATCGGACGGCGGCACTCTGGAAAAGGAAGGCGTCACCGAAGTCACTTCGTCGGTCTACCGCGACGGCCGCGACGTACCGCATCATCTCGCGCTTGGCACCTATGTCGTGTTCGAAGGCGACACAGAATACGCACGGCGCTGTTTCAAGGAATACGCGATGCTGCCAGACAAGAGCGGCAAATACGCCGCGCTGTACCGGCCGATCCATATGATCGGGCTCGAGCTGGGCATTTCGGTCGCCTCCTGCGCGCTGCGTCGCGAGGCGACCGGCGCGCCGACTGGTTTCCGCTCCGACGTGGTGGCGACGGCGAAAACCGCGCTGAAAGCAGGTTCGATACTGGACGGCGAGGGCGGCTTTTGCGTCTGGGGCAAGCAGACCCCCGCCGATGTCTCCCTCGATCGCGGGCTGCTGCCGCTCGGTCTGGCGCACAACGTCAAACTCAGGAACGACATCGCCGAAGGCCAGGCGCTGAAATGGTCGGACGTGGTCTATGACCAGAACGACATGGCGGTGAAGGTGCGCCGCGAAATGGAAGCAGCCTTCGGCCGGGCGAATTCGCCCGCCGCCCGGGTGGGGGCTTAAGCGCCCCGCTATTCCAGCTCGATCGTGCTGTCGATCGTATGGCTAAGCCCGACCGTATCGATGGTCAGCACCATGCGCGCCTTGAGCGCCTCGTTGCCCTTGATACGGCCGGCGGCGACGGCGTCGCGGATCGCCGTTTCGATCTCGCGTTGCGAGGTGACCCCCACGGTTTTGAGGAATTTGCGCAGCGACGTGTTGAGGACATCTTCGTTCATCGGAGGCTCCCTGGCGGTTTTCGGGGCGGAATAACCATAGCTAATGCGGACTGGGCGCGAAAGCGCCACCCTGCAAGGGCGAAAATCACACCTCAAGCCGCCGTTGACCGCAGGTTTTGCGCCGCTATTATCCCGCCGCCGGCCGGTTGCGCCGGACACGTTGCCCCTGTGGCGGAATTGGTAGACGCGCCTGACTCAAAATCAGGTACCGCAAGGTGTGCTGGTTCGAGTCCGGCCAGGGGCACCATCCTACGCTGTTAGCGACGGATGGCTTCGCCACTTCATATTATA
Source organism: Bradyrhizobiaceae bacterium (assembly GCA_947479905.1). Lineage (GTDB taxonomy): Bacteria > Pseudomonadota > Alphaproteobacteria > Rhizobiales > Xanthobacteraceae > Pseudolabrys. The sequence goes on along the minus strand of CANKBJ010000022.1, from coordinate 9,432 downwards.
GCGTGGGGTGTCCGCCGTCGCCTTGGCGAAGGCGGACGGTACTGCTCGCGCGCCGGCGCCCGCCATTCCGGCGCCGCAATGTCGCGCTTGTTGGCGTGCGGGGCAGGGGATTTCCATTCATGAACGACGTGATGATCTGGCTGCGCAAGGACCAGGCGGTATCGGCCGCCGCCGTCATTTTCGTCGTCGGCCTCGCCACCATTGGCGGCTTCTTGTTCTTCGAATATGTGCTGGGCTATCCGCCTTGCCCGCTTTGCCTCGATCAGCGCATGGCGTTCTATGTCAGCGTGCCGCTGGCGGCGCTGCTCTGGCTCGGCGCCGGCCATGGCGCGGCGCGCAAGGTGCTGCTGCTCGGCTTTCTGGTCATCGCGGCGCTGATGCTGTGGAACACCGGCCTCGCCGCATTCCACGCCGGCGTCGAATGGAAGCTCTGGCAAGGCCCGACCGATTGTTCCGGTCCGCTCAATTCGCTCGGTTCGGTCGGCGGCCTGATGCAGAAATTGCAAAACATCAGAATCGTCCGCTGCGACGAAGCGGCCTGGCGGATGTTCGGCATATCGATGGCCGGTTACGACGTGCTGATATCGCTGTTTCTGGCGATCGCCGCCGGCTTCGGCGCGAAGGTGGCACGCGCGCGGCCCAAACCCGAGTGAAAATGATAACGACCACGAAGGAGGGGCGCGGGTACATCCGCCGTCGCCTGCTTTTCGTGGCCGTCGACCGCAGTTTCCCGCAGCGCATTGATGGAACGCAAAGATTTATTCTGCGCTCGACACCAATGTCAGAACGCATATAGGGACGATTTTGTTCCCTGCAAGGGGGATGAGCGAGGATTGCATGACACCGACGTCTTCAGGCTACACCGGCACCGCCAAAGCCCTGCACTGGCTGATCGTTGCGCTATTGATCGCGCAGTTCATTTTCGCCTGGATCATGCCGGAAATACGCCGCGACACGCCGGCGACGACCTTGATCAGCCTGCATTTCACCTTCGGCATCATTATTCTGGCCGTCGCCATCGTGCGCCTGGCCTGGCGCGTGACCCATCGCGAACCCGAGCCGGAAGACGGTCTGCCGCCGTGGCAAACCAAGTCCGCGACTATCGTGCATTGGCTGCTTTACGCCTTGTTGTTCGTGGTCCCCTTGCTCGGCTGGATGGACGCCTCGCGGCGCGGCATGCCCGTGGAAATGTTCGGCTTCGAATTGCCGAAGCTGCTCGCCACCCGCGCGCCCGGTTGGGGCTGGACCGGCGATGTGCATGGGCTGCTGGCGAATTATGTGATGCTCGGGCTGGTCGGCCTGCACGTCGCGGCCGCGCTGTACCATCACTTCGTGCGTCACGACGGCGTTCTGAAGCGGATGCTGCCGCGCTAGGGCCACCAACGTTCACTCGTAGCGCAGCGCCTCGATCGGATCAAGGCGTGCGGCCTTGCGCGCCGGATAGTAGCCAAAGAAGATTCCGACCGCGGCGGAAAACAGGAATCCGCCGGCGATGGCTGTCCCGGAAATCGGCGCCGGCCAGCCGGCGAAATACGAAATTGCCGCGGAAAACGCCACGCCCATGATAATGCCGGCGATGCCGCCGGTGACGCTCAGAAACACCGCCTCGGCGAGAAACTGCAGCAGCACATGGATGCGCCGCGCCCCGATCGCCATGCGCAGGCCGATTTCCCGGGTCCGCTCGGTCACCGACACCAGCAGAATGTTCATGATGCCGATGCCGCCGACCACGAGCGAGATCGACGCGACGGCGGCAAGCAGCAGCGCCATAATGCGGCTTGAGCTTTCGGCTGCCTCGGCGATCTGACTGAGATTGCGCACTGAAAAATCATTTTCATCGCCGGGCTGAATACGGTGACGGCGGGCGAGAATCTCGGTGATCTGGCGAATTGCCGGCTGAACGTCCGCCGAATTGGCGGCCTGCACGTAAATCTGGTTGACGTAGCCGGCGAGGTGCGGCGTCAGACCATATGGATTAGGCGGTACCGGATAAATCCAATTGAGTTGGGTCTGCGTCTGCGACGGCGCGGCCACGCCGAGCACCTTGCGTTCCGCGGTGGTGAACGGAATCATCACCAGATCGTCCTGATCCTGGCCGAATGATGTCTGCCCTTTGGGCTCCAGGATGCCGATCACCCGCAACGGCACGCCTTTCACCTGTACGAAAGCGCCGACGGGATTCTGCTGCTCGCCGAACAACTGCTTCGACACGGTTCGCCCGATCACGACCACAAGCGCCGCCGAATCATTGTCATCGGCCGTGATTTCACGGCCGTCATCGACCCGCCAATTCGTCATCGGCGGATAGTTCGGGCTGATGCCCTGGATATTGGTCGCCCAGTTCTGATTGCCGGCCTGGACCTGGCCGTTCTGGCGGATGAGGTAGCTGACCGCGCTGACCGCCGTGCTCTCGCGTCGGATCGCTTGCGCGTCGCTGGTGGTGAGCGTGGAGGCGCTGCCGGACCCGGCGCGCATGCCGCCTGCCGTCCTTGCGCCCGGCAGCACCACGACAAGATTGGTGCCGAGCCGCTCGATCTGCTTGCGCACCGCGTCATTGGCGCCCTGGCCGACCGCGACCATGGCGATCAAGGCGGCGACGCCGATGAAGACGCCCAGCATCGTCAAGGCCGAACGCATCATGTTGCGCCAGATAGCCTGCATGGCGGCTGCCATGATCATCAGAGCGAAGCCCCACACAGTGCCGGCCTTTCGGGCGACCGCGGGCAATGGCCGGGACGGCTGTGCAAGTGACAGCGGTTCGCCCGGCGCCGCTGCTTCCAATGTCGGAGCGACCTTGACCGGCGCCGGATTGCGCACGTCCGAAACAATCTGTCCGTCGCGCATCGTCAAGGTGCGATCGGTGTAAGCGGCGATGTCGGATTCGTGGGTGACAACGATAATGGTGACACCCTGTTCCCGGTTCAGGCGGGTCAACGTCTCCATGATTTCGTGCGACGTTCGGGTATCGAGATTGCCGGTAGGCTCGTCGGCGAGCAGCAGACCGGGCGTATTGATCAGAGCGCGAGCGATGGCAACCCGCTGCTGCTGGCCGCCCGACAGTTGGCCGGGCGTGTTGCGCTCGCGGTCGCTTAAGCCCAGTAGTTTGAGCGATGCCCGCGCCCGCTCGACGCGCGAGGCCGCATTCGCCGGCCCCGAGGTGGCATAGAATAATGGCAACGCCACGTTCTCAAGCGCGCTGGTGCGCGACAGAAGATTGAAGCTCTGGAACACGAAGCCCAGCCGCTCGCTGCGCAGCCGCGCCCGTTCGGGCTCTTCGAGGCCGGCGACGTCGACGCCGTCGAAGAAATAGCGGCCGCTGCTGGGGCGATCGAGGCAACCGACCACCGCCATCAGCGTCGACTTGCCCGAGCCCGACGAACCCATGATGGCCACAAATTCGCCGGTCTCAATCGTGAGGCTGACATCGCGCAATGCATGCACATCGACATCGCCGACGTGATAAGTTCGCATGACGTGTTCGAGCTTGATGATCGGCCCGCTCGTGCCGCTGGCCATTGGCGGTGTCACAGTTGCAGGCGCGGCGCCGCCGCCCTGCTGTTGGTGATGCGTTGCTCTGAGACGATGACCCGGTCGCCGGCTTTCAGATCGCCTTCGATGATCTCGGTGAAGGCATCATCGTCGAGGCCCGCGGTCACTGCGACCCGCACCGGCTTGCCATCGCGCAACGCCCATACCGCGGCATGTGCTGCTGCCTGGGTCCTGGCGGATGTGCCACTGCGCCGCGTCGCGGTCCCGCCGGCGCTTGCCGGTGTGTAGCGCAGCGCCTGACTCGGCACGCGCAGGACATCGCGACGTTCGTCGATCACAATGCGGTTGGCCGCCGTCATGCCTGGCTTGAGCGCGAGATCTGGATTGGCGACGCTGACCACCACGTCATAGGTCACGACGTTCTGCACGGTTTGCGGCGATTGCCGCACCTGGGTCACCGTGCCCTCGAAGGTGCGTCTGGGGAATGCATCGACGGTGAAGTTGGCCTTGTTCTGCTCCTTGATGCCGCCGATATCGCTTTCGCTGACATTGGTATCGACCTGCATCTTGGTGAGGTCGGTGGCGATCAGAAACAAGGTTGGCGTCTGGAAGCTAGCCGCCACGGTCTGGCCGACGGTGACATTGCGCGACACCACGGTGCCGTCGACCGGAGACACGATATCGGTGTAGCCGAGATTGACCTGCGCCGCTTCGAGTTGCGCCTGGCGCTGGAGAATGGCGGCCTCGTCGACGCCAACCTGGGCGCGGGCCTGATCGAGCGCATTCCTGGCGATGTCGAGCGTGTCTTTTGAAATCGCGCTCGTCTGTGCCAGTCGCGCGTTGCGATCGTAGTTCAATTGCGTGTAGTCGAAATTGGCCTTGTCTTTGACGAGCTGCGCCTTCGCCTGCGTCAGGTTCGCACTATTCTGGTCGACGACGCTCTGATACGGACGCGGGTCGATCTTGGCGCAAACTTGGCCCTTGGAAACCTTGGTATTGTAGTCGCATTTGATTTCCTGGATGACGCCGGAAACATAAGAGCCGACAATGATCGTGAGGACTGGATTGACCGTGCCGGTGGCGGTTACTGTGCGCGTCACATCGCCGCGAGCGACCGCCGCCGTGGTGTAGTTGATCGTTCCGTCGGCGCTTGAAAGCCACCAGACCCCGCCGGCAATGACGAGCAGGGCGACGGCCAGTACGCTGCCGATCGGCCATAGCCGCCGGAATCGCGACGGAGCCGCGGGCAATGTTGGCGATTTTGGCATAAGGACGACAGGCGCGGGCTGCTCAACGCGCGTCGCGCCGATATCCACCGGTTTGCTCATATTGCCAACTCCGCTTGCCCCCGGTGACCGGAAAGCTAGCGGATGAGGGCGGCGCGGCCTTTGATGCGCGTCAAATCGATGGAAATTGAAGAAAGCGCGTCGGCCTTGCGCAAGCGGGTTACGGATCGAGTTCCGTATCCCAGTAAAGATAATCCAGCCAGCTATCGTGCAGATAGTTCGGCGGGAACAGCCGGCCGTTGCGGTGCAGGTGATGCACCGTCGGCTGGAACGGCATCTGCGCCGGATACATGCGCGCCTCCTGCATGGTCAGGCTGCCCTTGCGCAGATTGCACGGCGAGCAGGCGGCCAGCACATTGTCCCAGGTCGTGTGTCCGCCGCGCGAGCGCGGGATCAGGTGATCGAAGGTCAGCTCGCTGCGCTCGCCGCAATACTGGCAGCAGAAGCGGTCGCGCAGGAAGACGTTGAAGCGGGTGAAGGCCGGATGCGTCGACGGCTTCACATAGGTCTTGAGCGACACCACGCTCGGTAGCTTCATCTCGAAACTGGGCGAATGCACCGCGTGGTCGTAATTGGCGACGATGTTGACGCGGTCAAGGAAGACGGCCTTGATCGCGTCCTGCCAGGACCATAGCGACAAGGGATAGTAACTCAGCGGTCGGAAGTCCGCGTTGAGTACCAGGGCCGGAAATCCAGCAGGCGAAACGTGCACATTCAAAGTGACGCTCCTCAACCTCCTAAGGAACGCTGCCGCCACGCAGCTTACCCTCTACTAATAGTGCAGCATGACGGGCTTGTGAAGCCGTGCTGGGGGCAAGTCCTCGGCCCAGCTATTTTCGGGCGGCAAACTGCTTGGCGAGAAACTCCCCGCCGTGGCGCAGGCCTTCCTGATCGATACCGTGGCCGATACCGGGCGAGATGTGCCACTGGGTCGGTACTTCCAGCGCCGCCAGTCCTTGCGAGGCGTGGAAAACCGCCTGGACCGGAATCATCTCGTCGCCGTCGCCATGCACCAGCAGCACGGGAGGCCTGCTCTTGATTTCGGCTGCGAAGGCGTCCGGGTCCGGGTCTTCCGGCAGCACCAGCATGCCGGAATAGCCGACGATCGCCGCCGGTGCGACGGCACGGCGCAGCCCGACATGCAGCGACATCATCGTGCCCTGGCTGAAGCCGACCAGAGCGAGCGCGGAGGGCGGCAGCTTGCGGCGCTCGAGTTCGGCATCGATAAAGGCGTTGAGCGCCGGAGCCGCCGCGTTGACGCCGACCCAGCGTTCGTTCGGATCGCGGAAGGTCAGCGGAAACCATTCGCGGCCCATCGGCGATTGCCCGCAAGGATTCGGCGCATGCGGCGAGACGAAGGCCGCGTCCGGCAGCAGCGCGGCCCAAGCACGTCCAATGTCGATCAGGTCGTTGCCGTCGGCGCCATAGCCGTGCAGGAACACGACGAGCTGCTTGGCCATGCCGGATTTCGGTTCAAGGCCAGGACCGCTAATTTTCTGACCGTCGCTTGGCACGGCGTACTCCTTTTTTCTTCTTGGCCGTCTTAGCAGCCTTCCCGGCCTTCTTCACGGCCTTTGTCTTTTTGATTTGCGGCCAGTGTTTTTTAGCGGCGGCTTTGGCCTTGGTCTGCAGGCCAATGCCGTCCCGCTTCTTCACGACATGATAATAGGCCCACATCAAATGTGCTGCGACGCCGCGCCACGGCCGCCAGGCTTCCGCGATCTTGTTGAGCTGCTTGGCGTCCGGACGTTTGCGTAAGGATAGCGCAATGCGCGCCGCCTCCTGCACGGCAAGGTCGCCGGCCGGAAAGGCGTCGGCATGGCCCAGGCAGAACAGTAGATAAATATCGGCGGTCCAAGGGCCCACGCCATGCAGCGCGGTGAGCAACGCATGCGCGGCGTCGGCATCCATTTCGCCGACGGCGGTGAGGTCGATCGCGCCGGTGGCGACCGCCTTGCCGATTTCCTTGATCGACTTGATCTTGGCATTGGACAGGCCGAGCCGCTTGAGTTTGTCGCTGCGCGCGCGTGCCACCGCGTCGTGATGAAACGGCTCGAAGGCCGCGAACAAGCGCTCGCGGATGGCCGCGGCGCTGGCGACGGATAATTGCTGGCCGCAGACGATGGCGCACAGGCCCGGATAGCCGCCCTCGCGCCGGCGCAGATTGAATGCCCCGGCGATTTCCGCGGCCGGACCCAGACGCGGATCGAGCTTGATGAGTTCGGCGAGCCCGGCCTCGAGGTCGCCTTGTGTATGAAGGAAGTGGGTCATGCCTCTCTCTCGCTGTCATGCCCGCGAAAGCGGGCATCCAGCCCTTCGCTTAAATGATAGATAGTGCTGGATACCCCGCCTTCGCGGGGTATGACGAGTCGAATTTGAATGCCACCCGTTTTCCGCTTCGCGCCGTCGCCGAATGGCTATTTGCATCTGGGCCACGCACTGTCGGCATTGCTGAATGCTGGGATGGCGCGCGATTCGGGCGGGCGACTACTATTGCGCATCGAGGACATCGATCGGTCCCGCTGCCGTCCCGAATTCGAGGCGGCGATCTATGAGGATCTCGCCTGGCTTGGTTTGAACTGGGAACAGCCGGTGAGGCGGCAGTCCGAGCATTTCGACGAGTATCGCGCCGCGCTGACCCGGCTCGACGCCATGGGCTTGATCTATCCGAGCTTCGAAAGCCGCGCCGAGATCGCCGCTCTGGTCGCCGCGCGCGAGCAGCATGCGCCCTGGCCGCGCGATCCCGACGGCGCTCCGCTTTATCCGGGCGATGCCAAGACGCTGACGCCGGCGGAGCGGGCGCGGCTGATCGCATCCGGCGCGCCTTATGCGCTGCGTCTCGATATGGCGGCGGCGGTGCAACGGATCGGCCCGCTGACGTGGTTGGAAGGCGGTTCCGGACACGCCGCCGATCCCGCCGCCTGGGGCGACGTGATCCTCGCCCGCAAGGACGCACCCGGGAGCTATCATCTGGCGGTGGTCGTCGACGATGCCGCCCTAGGCGTCACCGACGTGGTGCGCGGCAACGACCTGTTTCACGCCACAAGCGTCCATCGCCTGCTGCAAAGCCTGCTGGACCTGCCGGCGCCGCGTTACCATCATCACCGGCTCATCCTCGACGCCGATGGCCGCAAACTGTCGAAATCGACGCAGGCGACGGCCCTGCGGGAGCGCCGCGCATCAGGGGCGACGCCATCCGATATCCGTAAAGTCCTCGGGCTCGATTGAACCGGCCCGCCGTGCCATTGTCTCCTTTGGGGCAGGGGACGAATGGCAAAACGCAAGGTCAAAAAGGCCAAGCCTAAAAGAGGCACGGCTAAAAAACGCGCGCCGGTCCGTCGGCCGCCAAGCCGCGCCGATTTGCGCGGCGTCGAAGCTGCGCTCGCCGGCATCGCCCATGACATCCGCACGCCGCTGACCGGCATCGTCGCCTTGGCCGAATTGCTGGCCGCCTCCAATCTGGGTCAACGCGAGCGCGACTGGGCCAGCGCGGTCAAAAGCGGCGCCGAGCATCTTGCCGCCTTTAGTTCGCTGATCGTCGACGCGGTCAAGGCCGACGCGACCGGGCTGGTGTTGCGCAACGAGCCGTTCTCGCCGCGCGCCTTCGCCACCGCGGTCGGCCAGGCGCTGGCCGCGCGCGCCGGCAACAAGGGCGTCGAGGCCCGGATTGCGATCGCGCCCGATCTGCCGGCGATGGTGTCGGGCGACGTCGTGCGCCTGCGCGCGGCGCTGGAAAATCTCGCCGACAACGCGGTGAAATTCACCAACCAGGGCGCCGTCACGTTCACCGCGCGATGCGAGCAGGCCGCGCGTGGCCGCCTGCGGCTGGTCTTCAGCATCGCCGACAGCGGCATCGGCATCAGCGCCGCTGAATTGAAGCGGCTGTTCAAACCGTTCGCGCAGGCGAGCGAGCAGATCGCCCGCCGTTATGGCGGCGCCGGGCTCGGCCTGACCTTCGTCAAACGCATCGCCAAGGTCATGGGCGGCGATCTCACCGTGGTCAGCAAGCCGGGCGAAGGTTCGACATTCCGCCTCACCGTGCTGGTCGCGCCGGCCGAGGACCGCCGCGCCGGCGATGGAAACCGCGCCGGGCAGGCGCGCGCGCTGTCGCTGCTATGCGCCGAGGACAATCCGTATGGCCGCGTGGTGATGAATACGATTCTGACGCAACTCGGCCACAAGGTCGACTTCGTGGATAGCGGCGAGGCGGTGGTGAAGGCCGCCACGCGCGGCGGCTACGACGCGGTGTTGATGGATGTGACCTTGTCGGGGCTCGACGGATTGGAAGCGACGCGCCGCATCCGCGCGCTGCCGGGCAAGGCCGGGCAGGTCATGATCGTCGGCATTTCCGGGCGTGGCGAGGCCGCGCACCAGACCGCCGCGCTCGCCGCCGGCATGAATTTCTATTTCGTCAAGCCGATCAGCCCCGGCAAACTGGCGCAGGCTTTGGCGACAAGGGCACCTCGAAAAATAGCCGCGTCTACTCTCCTGTGCGAGTCTTCCGGATGACGGCATGATTCGGGAGGCGCGGATGGGTCAGCTCGGGTTTTTCGATACGGAGAAGCGGTTGGCGGGGCTATCAGCGAAGGGTGATCCGCTCGCAGCCATTGATCGACTGGTGCCGTGGGAGAGTTTTCGCGCTGACATTGAGGCGGTG
>CANKBJ010000021.1:2500-34248 GCA_947479905.1 Bradyrhizobiaceae bacterium | reverse complement strand
GAGCAAGACATTCGTCCGCAAGCTCGGCAAGCAGATCGCCGTGTCGGAGGATTTCCCGGCCTTCATCGTCAACCGCATTCTGCTGCCGATGATCAACGAGGCGATCTACACGCTCTATGAAGGCGTCGGCAATGTCGAGGCGATCGACACCGCGATGCGTCTCGGCGCGCATCATCCGATGGGCCCGCTCGAACTGGCCGACTTCATCGGCCTCGATACGTGTCTGTCGGTGATGCAGGTGCTGCACGAGGGCCTCGCCGACTCGAAGTACCGGCCGTGCCCGCTGCTGGTGAAATATGTCGAGGCCGGCTGGCTCGGCCGCAAGACGCAGCGCGGCTTCTACGATTATCGCGGCGAAAAGCCGGTGCCGACAAGGTAGTGATCCGCCCTCATCCTGAGGAGCGCTCCAAAGGAGCGCGTCTCGAAGGAGAGGGCGGTCCATGCTTCGAGACGCCACGCTTCGCGTGGCTCCTCAGCATGAGACCGAATGTGCGGCGGCTTAAACTGCAGTCCACAAATTCAACAGCGCCAGCACGGCGATCGACGCCCAGGTGAGAGTCTGGCCGATGCCGCGTCCGGGGCCGGGCACATCGGTCGACCACATCGCGAAGGTCTGGATCAGGCGGCCGGCGACCAGTGCGATGCCGACAATGTGCAGCGCGAGCCGCCAGCCGCCGTTGATCTCGTAGAGTGCCATCAGCAAAAGCGCGATCGGGATGTATTCGATCGCATTGGCATGCAAGCGCATCATGCGCAGCATCACCGGATTGCCGCCGTCGCCCAGCGATACCTTCAACTTCACCCGGTGCATGGTGACGTTGATGCCGAGCGCAAGAATAATGAGTGCGAGAATGGCCGCGTAGATCGCCGTGATCGAAGCCGGCATGTCATCCACCTTTGTTGTTAGGTTTCAGGATTGATCGGCATTATTCGCTTGTCGTTGCATCGTTCCAGACAAATTTTCCGTGTGCCATGACCTACGCCTCCACGAAGGCGGCGAGTTCTTCCATCGCGCTGGTCCAGCCGCTATTATGGCTGTCGCGCGCGGTCTCGTCGAAGAACTGTTCGTGCAGCAGCGTGAACAGGGTGCCGTCGCCGTCGCCCTTGAATGTCAGCGTCACCAGCGACTCGCGTTCGGGGGTGGAGATCCAGGCCCAGGTGAAAACCAGTTTTTCGTTCGGCACCACCTCGCGATAGACGCCGTTGACGTCATGGTTCTCGCCGTTCGGCGCCTGCATCACCCAGCGGAATTTTCCGCCGGTGCGCGGATCGCCTTCGGTGCGCAGCACCTTCACCTCGCCGGGACCCATCCATCGCTTCACTTTTTCCGGTTCGGTCCAGGCGGCGTAGACTTTCGCCGGACTGGCGTTGAAGCGGCGCTTGATGGTGAGGCTTGGTTTGACGGTGGTGGCTGTGGACATGAATCTTCCTCCTCCAGGAAAGCGGAGAGTTGATCGAGGCGATCGTTCCAGAATTTCTGGTAGCGGTTGAGCCAGTCATTGGCTTCCTGCATCGGCGCGGCCTGCAGCCGGCAGGAGACGATGCGGCCATTCTTGCTGCGCGCGACCAGGCCGGCGGCGGCCAGTACGTCGAGATGTTTCATCACCGCCGGCAGCGACATGGCGAAGGGTTCGGCCAGTTCGCTGACCGAAATGGCGTCGGTTTCGCTCAGGCGCGCCAGCAATGCCCGGCGCGTCGGGTCGGCCAGGGCGGCGAAAGTGCGGTCGAGGGTCGCGGACAAATAGTAAACCATATGGTTAAGTATAGGAGATGCGCCAGGCGCGTCAAGGGGCCGCGGTAAAAATCGAGGGTTTGATTAACCTTGCGCGCCTAGTCTGCCCGTGTGCGCGAGCTCGAAACATGATCAACCTCAGCCCCTTCAGGTACGCGTCGACCAAGGTTGGCTTCGGCACGGCCGGCCAGTCGGCGGCCAACGCGGCGACGGACAATACGGCCAAGATTTCGTCGGCGATGGCGACCTCCGTATCGGGGGCTTCTTCAAGCTCGCCGTTCGAAAGCGCCGCTCAGGACAAAATCTCGGGCGCTGCGACACTCGCCGCGAACGCGGCGATGGCGCGCGTCAACGCTCAGCGCAAGGCCAAGAGCAACGAACTCCTCAAGCAGATCGACGCCGCCCAGGCCAAGGTCGACCAGGCCAGGATCGCCGCGAAGCTCAAGGCGAAATATTACGTCTATACTTTGCCGCCGGTGGTCCTCGTCGACACCTCGGCGAGCGAAACGACCACCGACACGACCGCTTAACCGGTTCAGCCCTTCAACGCCGCCTCGATCAGTCTCACCGCGTCGTCGCTCGCCCATTCGGCGGGGCCGGCGATGGTGCCGATTTCGCAGCCTTGCGGGTCGATCAGCACAGTCGTCGGCATGCCGAAGGCGCGGCCGACCGCTTTTAAGTCCTGAAAGGTCTTGGCGTTCGGGTCGGCGTAATATTTCAGCCCGCCGATGCCGACCTCCTTGAGCCAGGCCTTCGGCTTATCCGGATCGCGAGTGTCGATATTGACCGTGACCACCTCGAAGGCGGCGCCGCCAAGCTTCTTTTCCAGCGCCTCGAGCGCGGGCATTTCCTTGCGGCACGGCACGCACCAGGTGGCCCACAGGTTGAGCAGCACCGTGCGGCCGCGCCAGTTTTCCAGCGCCAGCGGCTGGCCGGCGGCGTCCTGGAAGACGAGGTTGGGCACCTTCAGCGGGGTCTTGGCCATGCCGACCGCCGCCACTTCGCCGGTCGCCAGCGGGGCCAGTTTCGCGGCCAATGCGACCGCCGGCCGGCAGGCCGCGGCCCCGGCCGGGCCGCCGAACAGATTGCCTGTCAGGGGCGCTATGCCATATACCCCGGCCAGACCGGCCGCGACGCCCGCGACCCCGCCCAACAGGACGAGGACGAGCCGCCTGATGGCGAATTTTCTGGAAGGGCGTTCGGTCATGCGCGGCGAAACCTTAAGTCAAGATCGGCGATAAGAGCAGGACGATGAGCAACAAAATGTGGGGCGGACGTTTCGCGTCCGGCCCCGACGCCATCATGGAGGAAATCAACGCCTCCATCGACTTCGATCGGCACTTGTACCGTCAGGACATCGCCGCGTCCAAGGCGCATGCCGACATGCTGGCCAAGCAAGGCATCATTGCGGCGGACGACGCCAAAAACATCGTCAAGGGGTTGGACACGATCCTGTCTGAAATCGACGGCGGCACGTTCGAGTTCAAGCGCGCGCTCGAGGACATTCACATGAACGTCGAGAGCCGGCTGACCGATCTCATTGGGCCGTCGGCAGGCCGCCTGCACACCGCGCGCTCGCGCAACGATCAGGTGGCGACCGATTTCCGGCTGTGGATGCGCGACTCGATCGACACGATCGACGCCGCGCTCGCCGCCTATCAGCTAGCGCTGGCCACCAGGGCGCTCGAACACGCCGGCACGGTGATGCCGGGTTTCACCCATTTGCAGACGGCGCAGCCGGTGACTTTCGGCCACCATCTGCTGGCCTATGTCGAGATGACGGCGCGCGACCGCGGCCGTTTTGCCGATGCGCGCAAGCGGCTCAACGAAATGCCGCTCGGCGCGGCGGCGCTCGCCGGCACGTCGTTCCCGCTCGATCGCGACATGACGGCGAAAGCGCTCGGCTTCGACCGGCCGGCGGCCAATTCGCTCGACGCCGTCTCCGATCGCGACTTCGCGATGGAGACGTTGGCGGCGGCGTCGATCGCGTCGGTGCATCTGTCGCGTTTCGCCGAAGAGATCGTGATGTGGACCTCGCCGCTCGTCGGCCTGGTCAGGCTCACCGACAAGTTCACCACCGGCTCCTCGATCATGCCGCAGAAGCGCAACCCGGACGCCGCCGAGTTGGTGCGCGGCAAGACCGGCCGCATCATCGGCGCGCTCAACGGCATTCTCATTGTTATGAAGGGCCTGCCGCTCGCTTATGCCAAGGACATGCAGGAGGACAAGGAAGGCGTCATGGACGCTTTGTCCGCTTTGTCGCTGTCGATCGCGGCGATGACCGGCATGGTCGGCGACCTCGTGCCCGACGCCGCGAAGATGAAGAAGGCGGCCGGCGAAGGCTACGCCACCGCCACCGATCTGGCCGACTGGCTGGTGCGGACCTTGAAAATCCCGTTCCGCGACGCCCATCACATCACCGGCCGCATCGTCGCCAAGGCGGCGGCGGACGGCGTGGCGCTGCATAAGCTGCCGCTCGCCGAGATGCAGGCGATCGAGCCGCGCATCGTCGAGGGTGTGTTCAGCGTGCTGTCCGTCGACAAGTCGGTGAAAAGCCGCGTCAGCTATGGCGGCACCGCGCCGAAGAACGTCAAGGCGCAGGCCAAAAAGTGGCTCAAGAAGCTGGAAAAACAGAAGTCTTAATGGTCTGTCCGTCATCCTGATCGGCGCGATGGACACCGGCCAATCATGTCGGCGGGGCGTATCGCATCTCCTCGTTTGATTTTAATATCAATTCTGATATAATTTCCACATGAAACCCGTCGTCTTTCTCGGGGATTCACTGGATCGGTTACGCGCCTTTCCCGAACGGGCGAGGCGCAATTCGGGATATCAATTGGATCGGGTCCAGCGCGGTCTTGATCCGGACGATTGGGAAGCCGATGGCTACGATTGGCTCTGGCGTTCGTGAAATTCGCATAAAGGATACCAGCGGGGCGCGTTGTGTTCGTCGCGAACTTGGCCGATGCCGACTATGTCTTGCATGCCTTTCAGAAGAAGACGCAGCGCACGCCAGCCCGCGATCTCTTGTTGGCGCAAGCGCGGTTTAAGGAACTGAAGCACGGAGAGGCGCGATGAAGAAGCGGCGTTTCGCAAGTGTATGGGATGCGATCGAGCCAGCGCGAGGCGAGGTCGTCAATATGAAGGCCAGGTCGGAAATGATGATCGCAATCCGCGAGACTGTGGCGGGGTGGGGGATCACTCAGGCCGCTGCCGCCAAGCGGCTCGGGCTCACGCAACCGAGGATGAACGACCTCTTGCGGGGCCGTATTGACAAGTTCAGTCTCGATTCGCTGATGAACCTTGCCACGCGCGCCGGTCTTGCGGTTCGGGTTGAAGTTGTCCGGCCCGCGGCGTAGGACGCAGGCGAAAAATGGCTGCGCAATTTGGAAAAGCGAAATCGCCCGAGCCGAAAATGGGCCGGCTGAAAGGCGGCGCCAATACCGAGGCCGAGGCTGAGAAGCTGTCGCTGGCGCAACTCGAATTGCTGGTCGAGGGCGCCGAATGGCGGCTCAACGCCGCGACCAATTCAAACGACCGCAAACAGGCCTTCAAAAGGTTAACCTGGCTTGAAGCCCAGCGCGAACGCCTGCACGGCATCGAGGCCCCGGACCGGCGGATGCCGGGCCGCCAAACCGCGATCGAATGACCCGATTTCGCATTTTATCCCTGTTTTGCTAAGATGACCGCCGCACTGGAGATAAACAGCTTGCCCTCATTCCGCGCTCCCCCGCTTCTGCGTCTCGCCGTGATCGGCGCGCTGGTCGCCTCGCTTGGCCTTGCCGCGTGCGGCCGCAAGGGCCCGCTCGACCCGCCGCCCGGGGCCTCGCTCGACGGCGTGCCGCAGGCGAACATGCCGGAGCTGATGAGTTCGACCGGCCGCGCGGCGCCGATCGGCAGCGAGACCGTCGATGGTTATACCGGCGTCGGTCCGGACGGCCAGCCGCTGGCGCCGAAGGGCCCTAACAAACGCATCCCGCTCGACGTCCTGCTCAACTGAGCAAACCGTTTCCCGATTCATAAAATGTTGGTGTGATGCATTACTTCGATTATCGCGGCGGCGTCCTGCATGCCGAAGCGGTGAACCTCAACGACCTCGCGGACGCGGTCGGCACGCCGTTCTATTGCTATTCGACCGCCACGCTGGAGCGCCACTATAAGGTGTTCGCGCAAGCCTTCGCCGATGTCGATGCTTTGGTCTGCTACGCCATGAAGGCGAATTCCAACCAGGCCGTCATCAGGACTTTGGCCAAGTTAGGCGCCGGCGCCGACGTCGTCTCCGAAGGCGAGTTGAAGCGCGCGCTCGCGGCCGGCATTCCGGCCGACAAGATCATGTTCTCAGGATTGGGCAAGACCGCGCGCGAATTGGCGCTGGCCATTGATGAAAACATTCTCTGCATCAATGTCGAGAGCGAGCCGGAACTCGCTCTGCTGTCGCAGATCGCCGCATCGAAAGGCCGCACCGCGCACATCTCGGTGCGCGTCAATCCGGACGTCGACGCCAAGACCCACCACAAGATCGCCACCGGCAAGGCCGAGAACAAATTCGGCATTCCGATCAGCCGCGCGCGCGAGGTCTATGCGCATGCGGCGAAACTGCCGGGCGTCAAGGTCGCCGGCGTCGACATGCATATCGGCAGCCAGATCACGGATCTCGATCCGTTCGGCAACGCCTTCGCGCTGCTCGCCGATTTCGTGCACGAATTGCGCGCCGACGGCCACACGATTTCGCACGTCGATCTCGGCGGTGGCCTCGGCATTCCGTACCGCGACGACAACGATCTGCCGCCGCTGCCGGATGCCTATGCCGCCGTCGTCAAGCAGGCGACGCGCGATCTCGGCTGCCGTCTTATCTTCGAGCCGGGCCGGCTGATCGTCGGCAATGCTGGTATTCTGGTGACGCGGGTTTTGTTTGTGAAGCACGGCGAGGCCAAAAACTTCGTCGTCGTCGACGCGGCGATGAACGACCTGATCCGCCCGACTTTGTATGACGCCCATCACGAAATATGGCCGGTGACCGAGACGCCAGCGGCCCGCCGCATCAGGGCCGATGTCGTCGGCCCGGTGTGCGAAAGCGGCGATTTCCTCGCCAAGGACCGCGATCTGGCGGAACCGGCCGATGGCGCGCTGCTGGCCGTCATGACGGCGGGTGCCTATGGCGCGGTACAGGCGGGAACCTACAACACCCGCGCTTTGGTGCCGGAAGTGCTGGTCAACGGCGCGGAGTGGGCCGTGGTCCGCCCCCGCCTTGAAGTCGACCAATTGATTGCGCTCGATAGGCTGCCGGGCTGGCTTTAGGCCGCAACCGTTTGATGGCCTGGGAATTGCCTGCATGATAGCGTGGGACTTGTAGATTCTCCTTGAGGCCCGACGGAGAGCGGCTTTTGGACGGATTGAACGATCAGGATCGCGACCGGCGACAATCGCCCCGGCTCATGCTGGTGCGCGCGATCAAGCGCGCCCGCGGCAGCCTGTTCTGGGAACGGCTGTGGCCGGCGCTGGCGTCGTTGTCGGTCGCTGTCGGATTTTTCCTGGCGCTGTCCTGGGCCGGTCTGTGGATCGCGCTGCCGCCCTGGCCGCGCGCCATCGCTGTCGTCCTGGTGCTGCTCGTCATCGCCGTCTCGGCGATCCCGCTTTTGCGCTTGCGTTTGCCGAGCGAGCATGACGCGCTCAGCCGGCTCGATCGCGGCAGCGGCGCAAAGCATCGCCCGGCCACCGCGATCGCCGATGCCATCGCCGCCAACCAGAACGATCCCGTCGCGCAGGCTTTGTGGCGCGCGCATATCGAACGCGCGCTGATCTCGGCGCGCAAACTGAAAGCCGGCTGGCCGCAGCCGCGCCTGTCGTTGCGCGACCCGATGGCGCTGCGCGCGCTGACGGTCATTCTGGTCGTCGCCACGTTCTTCGCCGCCGGCGGCGAGCGGGTGCGGCGCGTCACCGCCGCTTTCGACTGGCAGGGCGTGGTGACGCCGGCGAATTTCCGCGTCGACGCCTGGGTGACGCCGCCGCTTTACACCGGCCGTCCGCCGGTGATGCTGCCGGGCCTGCGCCCGGGCGACACCGCGCAGAACGCCGCCGAGCCGGTCACGGTGCCGGCCGGCAGTTCGCTGGTGATCCGCGCCACCGGCAAAGTCAGTTTCGACATCGTCCGCGTCGGCGGCCTTGAAGAAGCGCCGGCCGATGCCAAATCGTCCGATAACAAGGCGCCGCTGCCGGCCGGCACCGAGGAGCGCCGCTTCATCATCAAGGGCGATGGCTCGGCGACCTTAAGCGGCGTCGGCCGCAACAATCCGGTCTGGACCTTCAGCGCCATTCCCGACCGCGCGCCGAACATTTCGCTGATCAAGGAGCCGGAGCGGCAGGCGCGCGGCGCGCTGCGGCTCGATTATCGTATGGATGACGACTATGGCGTCGTCGAAGCGAGGGCGACCTTCGCGCTCAAGGATCGGCCGCAGGAAAACCAGAAAGCCGGCCAGGGAAGTGCTAAAGAGCGCCGCCCGCTTTACACCTCGCCGGATTTTCCGCTGACCTTGCCGCAGGCGCGTGCGCGCGCCGGCGTCGCGCAGACCACTCAGGATCTGACCGAGCATCCTTTGGCCGGCGCCGAGGTCGTGCTCACCTTGATCGCGCGCGACGAGGCCGGCAATGAAGGCCGCGGCGAACCGGCCGATGTGCTCCTGCCGCAGCGCATCTTCGTCAAGCCGGTCGCGCGCGCTTTGATCGAGCAGCGCCGCATCCTGGCGCTCGACGCCAACGACAAGCCGCTGGTGCTGGCCGCGCTCGACGTGCTGACCCTCGCGCCGGAACGCTTCACGCCGGAACTCGGCATCTATCTCGGCCTGCGTTCGCTGTTTTTCGATTTGCGCAACGCCAAAAGCGACGACGCGCTGCGCGACGTGGTCGCGCGCATGTGGGCGATGGCCTTGCAGATCGAGGACGGCAATGTCTCGCAGGCCGAACAGGCGCTGCGGCAGGCACAGGATGCGCTGCGCCAGGCGTTGGAGCGCGGCGCCAGCGACGAAGAGCTTAAAAAACTGATGGATAATCTGCGCGCCGCCATGGACAAGTTCATGCAGGCGCTCGCCGAGGAAGCGCGCAAGAATCCGCAGCAATTGTCGCGCCCGCTCGACAAGAACACGCGCATGCTCAGCCAGCAGGACCTCAAGAGCATGATGGACCGGCTCGAGCAGATGGCGCGCTCCGGCAACCGCGACGCCGCCAAGCAGTTGCTCGACCAGTTGCAGTCGATGATGGAAAACCTGCAGACGGCGCGGCCCGGCGCGCAGGGCGAGGACGGCGACGACGACATGAATTCGGCGCTCGACGAACTCGGCGACATGATCCGCAAGCAGCAGCAGTTGCGCGACAAGACCTTCAAGGAAGGCCAGGATAACCGGCGCGATCGCCAGCGCGGCCAGCGCGGTCCGAACCAGCGGATGGGCGAGTTGAAGCAGGATCAGCAGGCGCTCAAGGACCGGCTGAACAAATTGCTCGAGCAGTTGAAGCAGCGCGGCATGGGCCAGAAGGGCCAAGAAAAAGGTCAAGGCGAAAAAGGCGAAAAGGGCGACGGTCAGGGACAAGGCGACGAGATGGGCGAACTCGGCGGCGCCGGCGATGCCATGGGCGATGCCGAAGGCGCGCTTGGCGAGGGCGATGCCGATGGCGCCGTCGATGGGCAGGGCCGTGCCTTGGAGGCGATGCGCAAGGGCGCGCAGGGTCTGGCGCAGCAGATGCAGCAAGGTCAGGGCCAGGGTCAGGGCATGGGGCCGGGTCCGGGCCAGCCCGGCCGCAACGGACGCCAGCGCGCCGAGCAGGGCACCGATCCGCTCGGCCGGCCGATGCGCGGCCGCGAATATGGCGACGACACCACGGTGAAAGTGCCGGGCGAGATCGACGCGCAGCGCGCGCGTCGCATTCTCGAGGAATTGCGCAAACGCTTCGGCGAATCCATGCGCCCGCAGCTCGAACTCGATTACATCGAGCGGCTGCTCAAGGATTTTTAGGCAAACCTGTCGTCCGCGCCATAGCCGACCGAAGGACGGCGTCGCTTCGTGCCGCCTATAGCGATGACGTCCGTTTGTAGGGTGGGCTAAGGCGCGGAACGCGCCGAGCCCACCGCTTGCATTTGCAAACATCAGCGGTGGGCTTCGCTTCGCTCAGCGCCACCCTACGAAGCTGGCTCGCGCTCCACCGACCGCCGTCATGGCCGGCCTTGTCCCGGCCATCCACGTTTTTCTATGATAGTTTAATGAGTGTGAGGTCGCAGAAGGCTAATCGCGATATAAATTTAGCACAACGTGAGGCGCATCCAATGGCCATGCTGGGTTGGCTTTTAGGCAGAACGCAGGTCGCTGACTTCGCTCCAGGGCGCGGTTGGACCACGGAAGTAGTTGGAGAATCACACTACCAAGAAAACCTGTCCTCTTTATATAGGTCACACGGAGGCACCGAGCATGATGTTAAGGCAGTAGCGACATTGGTTCCGGATGACAGCAATAAGTACGATAAAAATGCTGTAAGGGTCGAGATCAATCGTCAGCAAGTAGGCTATCTAAATCGCCAAATGGCGGTTGAATTTCGAGCAGCGATTGGATCAGCGTCCGGCAAGTGCAGCGCGAAAATACTCGGTGGGTTCATAATGGATGACGGCGAGACCGCCAGTTTTGGAGTAAAGCTCAATTTGGCGTGGCCGCCCCGCTTTAAGATGAAAACCTAGCGATCCCTTCTTTTCATCCTCGGTTAGTCAGATGAGCCACTTGTAGCCCGGATGAAGCGAAGCGAAATCCGGGGGGCCGGTCTCGCGGCAATCCACCCCGCATCCGCTTCGCTCCATGCGGGCTACGGGCTACGGGCTGCATGCCGCCTGCGCGGGCGTGAGCGGAATTATTGGCTTCGGCCCCAAAAATCCCCCTTGACTGTTTAAATCCCTAGGACTATATACACGCCATCCCGTCCCATCTACGAGGGGCGTTTGATCAGCGTCGTCAGATGCTGGGGCGGGGAGCGGTGGCTGGTGGAGGCGTCGGAGATGCGGCGCAACGACTTCATCAGCGGTCCAAGCCGCTTGGTCCCGATGCGCCAGCCGCGCATCACTGGGGCGGAATGGCGCGTGGCCAATGGTGCAGAAGCCTTTGGCCGTCAAAGGGCTCGATACCAGAGTCCGATGAAAACCGAAGGCGAGGAAGCATCCTCGCTACGCGCCAGGAAACCCCGCAGCGGTGGATAGGCAGTCCTAAAGCAAGAGGAAGCCTGAAAAGGTCAGTCCACCGGGGGTCAAGCGGAGCAAACCTATAAACATCGCGCGCGGAGCGCCGGGGATTCCGGCAACTGCGTGGTGACTAACCTGTGTATTCTAACTCAACACATACACAGGGCTGCGGGGTTGTTGCGACCCCGGCGTTCCGCGCGCCCTCGTTTTATCGAGGGAGCAGAGGGAATGAAGTTTTGGACGACGGCCTGCCCGGGGCCGGTAAAGAATACGGGCGATGAATCGCGCCTGCTTCTCTTCACCCTCCCCCTTGTGGGGAGGGTCGACCGCGAAGCGGTCGGGGTGGGGTCTGCTTTGCCGCGAGAAGACCCCACCCCGACTGCTTTCGCTGATCGCTCAAGCAGTCGACCCTCCCCACAAGGGGGAGGGTGAAGAAAGAAAGCACGCTGTTTGAAATTTTATCTGCGACGCTAAGAGGACGACAACAATCCCTCCTACTTCACCCCGGCGACCGCGTCCTGCGCGGTGAAGAAGCGCACCATCACGTCGGTGGCGTCGGCCGGCGGCGCGGCCAGCCGGCTCTGGAATTCCAGCCGTTCGCCGGGGCCGAGGAGGCTGCGGCGCGGCAGCGCGGTCCAGGTGTAAACATCCTGGCCGGTGGCGTTGCGCGCGGCAAAGCGCAGCCGCGGCACTTCGGTCGGCTTGTTGGCGGTGCTCACAATGAAGCCTTCGATGATCAGGATATTGACGCCGTCCTGCGCTTCCTTGGTGATCTTGACCTTGTCGAATTTCAGATTGCGCAGATTGACCGGCAGGCCGATCGCCGCGAACAGCGAGGCGGTCTGCGGCAGATAGCGCACCACTTCGCTGCGCGCGCCGATCAGTGCGACGTTGAAGGCAAACAGAACGAGGATCACCGCGGTCCAGCGCGACATGCGCTTGGATTGCTGGCGGCGCGCCTTCAGGCGCTCGCGGCGGGCGATATAGCTGTCGGCTTCCTCGGCGTCGATCTCGGTGCGCAAAACGCCGGCCCGCAGCGACTCGGTGTACACGCCGTCGCCACGCAAGGATTCGCCATGCGGATCGAGGTCGATCGGCGGCACCAGCGACGGACCGTCGGTGACGGCGAGACCATGACCAGCATCCTGGCCGTGGTCCTGACTCTGATCGCTGTGGCCGTCGAAGTATTCCTGGGCGGTGTCCGGGCGGGGCGCGAGATCGCTGTTATGCGGCGCTTCGTCGAACGGCGCGGGCGCGGTCTCCGAACCGTAAGCCGGCGGGAACTCGTCGGCTGGCGGCTCGACCGGGCGGTCGTCTTCGGCCGGGGCATTCATGGCCGGCGGCGGATTGGCATCCTGCGGCGCGGCCGGTCGTTCGCTGTAGGGCTCGCCCGATTCGGCCTCGGCTTCGGCGATGACGCCGTCGACAAAAGCGGTGACGCCGGAGGCGGGCTTGGCGGCGCCGGCAAACCAGGTCGTCTTGCAGCGCGCACAACGGACGGCACGCCCGGTCGGCCCGACCGAGGTCGGGTCGATCATGTAGGACGTCGCGCAGTTGGGGCAGACGATCAACATGGATATTGACGTGCAACCTGGACTTCTAATGTGGCCCCGAACCTACCAGCCGAGCGTTAATGGACTGGAAACCATGGCCCGCCGCGGCCAAGACCCGGGCAGGCTCCATTCCCGGGCTTAGGCCGATGGCGGCGGTGTGATATTCCTGTAAAAGCGGGAATCTCAGGCGCAATCTGGGGGCTCCTGGTGTTTCCCGGCAGTTTCCGGCGGGAAATTGGGGGCCGGGGCAAAAGAGCGGGCGGCGTCGGGGATAATCTCGGGGTCAGGAAGACAATTGGTCGGAGACGGGCGTGGTCCGATTCGAAAACGTAGGTCTTCGTTATGGTCTCGGCCCCGAGGTGCTGCGCGACCTCACATTCCGTATCGAGCCGCACTCGTTCCAGTTTCTCACCGGCCCGTCCGGCGCCGGCAAGACGTCGCTGCTGAAGCTGCTGTTCCTGTCGCTCAAGCCGACGCGCGGGCTGATCACGCAATTCGGGCATGATGTGGCGACCTTGTCGAAGGACGCGGTGGCGACCTTGCGCCGGCGCATCGGCATCGTGTTCCAGGATTTCCGCCTGCTCGACCACATGACGACCTATGAGAACGTCGCGCTGCCGTTGCGTGTGATGGGCCGGCACGAGGATAGCTACCGCGACGAGGTGATCGAGCTGCTGCGCTGGGTCGATCTCGGCGAGCGGATGTGGGCGCTGCCGCCGGTGCTGTCGGGCGGCGAGAAGCAGCGCGCCGCGATCGCGCGCGCGGTGATCGCGCGGCCGCAACTGCTGCTCGCCGACGAGCCGACCGGCAATGTCGATCCGCCTCTGGCGCAGCGGCTGCTGCGGCTGTTCGTCGAGCTCAACAAATCCGGAACCTCGGTGGTCATCGCCACCCACGACATCGCCCTGATGGACCAATACAATGCCCGCCGGCTGGTGCTGCATGACGGCCGGTTGCATATTTACGACTGAGTACTCTTGGGAATTTCAATGTCCGACGAAACGCAACAGGAATTGACGGCGCCGGCGCGATTGCCGAGCAGCGGCAAGCCGCGTTTCGAGACGCCTTTGGTGCCGCGCAATTCCATTTCCGGCAGTGCGCTGATCGCGGTCGTCGCCATCATGACGTTTCTGGCGTCGCTGACCACCGGCGCGGTGATGCTGGTGAACCAGGCCGCCAGCGAATGGGAATCCGACGTCGCCCGCGAAGTGACCATCCAGGTTCTGCCGGCGCCCAACCGCGATGTCGACGCCACGGTCGATCGCGCCGCGGCGGTCGCCCGCGCCTTTACCGGCATTGGCGATGTGCGCGTTTACACGAAAGAAGAATCGGCGAGGCTTTTAGAGCCGTGGCTCGGCAGCGGCCTGTCGCTCGCCGATCTGCCGGTGCCGCGCCTCATCGTCGTCAAGATCGCGCCGGGTGCGACGCCGGATCTGCCGCAACTGCGGCGCATGCTGGCCGAGCAGGTGCCGGGCGCGATGCTTGACGATCACCGCGGCTGGGTCGACCGGATGCGCGCCATGGCCGGCACCGCGGTCGCCGTCGGCATCGGCGTGCTGCTGCTGATGTTCGCCGCCACTATTCTTTCGGTGACCTTCGCCACGCGCGGCGCGATGGCGACCAACAAGACTGTGATCGAGGTGCTGCATTTCGTCGGCGCCAAGAACCGTTTCATCGCCGGCAATTTCCAGCGCCACTTTTTACTGCTGGGCCTGCAAGGCGGCGCGATCGGCGGCGGCGGCGCGATTTTGCTGTTCGCTCTCGCCTCGATGATGAGCGGCTGGTTTTCCGGGACGGCGGGCGGCGATCAGACCTCGGCCATGTTCGGCACATTCTCGATCGGATTGGCCGGCTATGTCGGTGTGCTATGTCAGGTCGCCCTGACCGCGGTGGTGACGGCGCTGACGTCGCGGCATACCGTCAACCGCACCTTGGAGTCCATCGACTAGCATGTTCGCAGGTTTCGCCCGCTGGCTCGGTTTTTTGACGATGACGGCGACGCTGGCCGGCGGCTTGCTGCTGACCGGCGGCTTTTTCTGGTTCGCCATGCAGATTTCCGGCGAGGAGGTCATCCTCGCCCGCAAGGCCGACGGCATCGTCGCGCTGACCGGCGCCGCCTCGCGTATTCCCGACGCCATCGAACTGCTGGCCGCCGAACGCGGCAAAAGGCTGCTGATTACCGGCGTGCATCGCGCCACCAGCGCCAGCGAGATCGCCCGGCTGACGCCGCTCTATTCCAAATATTTCACCTGTTGCATCGATCTCGACCGTTCGGCGCTCAATACGCTCGGCAACGCGCTTGAAACCAAGCGCTGGGCGCGCGACCGCGGCTTCACCTCGCTGATCGTGGTGACATCGAACTGGCATATGCCGCGCGCCATCGCCGAGATCGCGCACCAGCTTCCGGATGTCACCTTGATCGCCTATCCTGTGATATCGGAAAAGGTGAAGACCGAACCGTGGTGGCAAAATCTCGACACCGCGCGCTTTCTGGTCGCGGAATATCTGAAATATCTTTTCGCGCTGCTGCGCATGCGCCTCGATACCGACGGCGCGATTTGAAGGACCTTGAAGCCGTGCTGATCCTCGTGCGCTCGATTATTTTCAATTTCCTGTTCTATCTGAACACGCTGATCCTGTTGATCGTGGCGCTGCCGACGTTTTTTCTGCCCTACCGCGCCATCATCTGGGTGGCGAAGACCTGGGGGCGCATCAATCTCGTCTTGCTGCGCGTTGTCGTCGGCATTCACGTCGAGGTGCGCGGCCGCGAGAAAATCCCGAACGGTCCTGTTCTGGTGGCGGCCAAGCATCAGTCGGCGTGGGAAACCTTCGCACTGGTGCCGCTGTTCGACAATCCGGTGTTCATCGTCAAGCGCGAGCTGCAATGGATTCCGGTGTTCGGCTGGCTGATGATCAAGGGCCGCATGGTGCCGGTCGACCGTAGCGCCGGCTCGCAGGCGCTGGTCGAGATGGCTGAGCGCGCGCGCATCGAGCTTGCCGACAATCGCCAGCTCATCATCTTTCCCGAAGGGACGCGCCGGGCGGCCGGCGCCGAGCCGCGCTACAAGTTCGGCGTCGCGCATCTTTACGCCGCCGAGGGCGTGCCCTGCGTGCCGATCGCGCTGAACTCCGGACTGTTCTGGCCGCGCCGCTCGATCCGCCGGATCCCGGGAACGGTGGTGATCGAAATTCTCGATCCGATCCCGCCGGGCCTGGAAAAGGATGTTTTCTTCAAGCGCGTGCAAAGCGACATTGAAACCGCGACCGAGCGCCTGATCGACAAGGGCCGTGCCGAGATCGCCGCCCTCAATCTCTAATGCACTTCGTGCGCGCCCTTAAGCTGTATGGCGAGTTGATGCAGGCCGGCGTCGCGGACGCCGAGCGTTTCCAGTTCCTGCACCGCCGCCAGAACGTAATCGCGGCAAGCGCCGGAGCGGCCATGGCCCTGCCGGCAATAATGCAGTTGCTCGGCGAGGCTGAGCCTTCCGGCATATTGCTGATGGCCGCGGTCGACGACATAGCAAAGCGCCTGGACGTTGCGTTGCGGATCGTCGTCGAGCCAGACCCGTCGCCAGGCCTCGACATAGACCATGGTCACCTGCTCGCGGGCGCGCAGATAGTCGATGACCTCGGTGCGCTTGTCGGCGGCGACCCGGTAGGCGATGCCGCGGCAATTGCCGCCGCGGTCGAGGCCGAGCACCAGGCCGGGCTTTTCCGGCGTGCCGCGATGCACGAATGAATAGACACAGAGCGCGCGATGGGCGCCGACCAGGCGCGCCTTGCGCCGTTCGAGCGCGTCGAACCCCGGCCGCCACATCAGCGAGCCGTAGGCGAAGACCCAGAATTCACCGGTGTTTTGACGACTATCCGTGCTCATGGCGGGTGTCGCCTACCAGCCCGATTGTTCCGGTGCAACCCGGCGGCATCCCGTCTCTTGCGTTCGATCACGATCTTGCGCAGAGAAGAGTTTATAAACAAATGGCGTATAAACGCCTTATTCCGCAGGTTCTCACAGGTCCATGACGACAGTCTATCCCGCGCGCCGCACGGCCTGGCGTTACATCTCGCTCCTCGTTCTAGTCGCTGCCCTGTTCGGCGGCTGGAGCTGGTTTTGGTATGCCGCGACCGGCAAGGCGCAGGCCACGGTCGAAGGCTGGCGCGCGCGCGAAGCCAAAGCCGGCCGGATCTATGCCTGCGGCTCGGAAAGTTTCGGCGGCTATCCGTTCCGTTTCGAGATGAATTGCGAAGCCGCATCGGCTCTGTTTCAAAGCAACCAGCCGCCGGTCGAAATCAAGGCACGCAACATTCTGGTCGCCGCCCAGGTCTATCAGCCGACTTTGCTGCTCGGCGAATTCCACGGCCCGCTCACGGTCGCAGCGCCGGGTCAGGCGCCGGACCTCGTCGTCAACTGGAAACTTTTCCAGTCGAGCGTGCGCGGCACGCCGGCGGCGCCGGAGCGCGTGTCGCTGGTACTCGACAAGCCAGTCATCGACAGCATGAGTACCGGCAGCGCGCGCACGTTGCTGCGTGCCAATCATATCGAAATTCATGGCCGCCTCGCCGAGGGCTCGGTGATCAGCCAGCCGGTGATAGAGGTGGCGTTGCGGCTCGACGGCGCAATGGCGCCGGAGCTGCATCCGGCGATGGCGCAGCCGGTCGACGCCATGATCGACACAGTGCTGCGCGGCCTCAACGACTTTTCGCCGAAGCCGTGGCCGGAGCGCTTCCGCCAGATCCAGGCGGCCGGCGGGCGCATCGATGTGACGCAAGCGCGCCTGCAGCAGGGCGACATCATCGCGGTCGGCAGCGGCAGCGTCTCGATCAATCCAAACGGCCGGCCACAGGGTCAGTTGCGCGTGACCATCGCCGGGCTGGAGCCGTTTCTCAAATTGATCGGCGCACAGCAGTTCGTGCAGACTTCGCCGCAGGTCGACAAACTGGCCGGCGTGCTGGACCGGCTGTCGCCCGGTCTCGGCAACATGGCGCGCCAGCAGGTCGGCGCCAATCTGTCGGCGGGCATCAATATGATCGGCGAGCAGACCACGCTGGAAGGCCAGCGCGCCGTGACACTGCCGCTGAAGTTCGAGGACGGCCGGATGTTCCTCGGTCCGATCCCGCTCGGCGACGCGCCGGCGCTGTTTTAATTCTCGTCGCTCGAATAAGGCTTCGGCAGCGGCTCGTGCGGCAGGTCGGGATGCGGTCGTCCGAAATCGGGTGCCGGTGAATCCTGCCCGATCTGCACGATGCCTTTGCGAATGGCGCGCGTGCGGGTGAAGTGCTCGAACAAGGCGTCGCCGTCGTCCTTGCGGATCGCCTTGGTCAAAAGTGAAATGTCTTCGTTGAAGCGGCCGAGCATTTCCAGCACGGCGTCCTTGTTGGCGAGGAAGACGTCGCGCCACATCGTCGGATCGGACGCCGCGATGCGGGTGAAATCGCGGAAGCCGCCGGCGGAAAACTTCAGCACTTCCGAGCGGGTCACGGCTTCCAGTTCATCCGCCGTGCCGACGATGGTGTAGGCGATCAGATGCGGCAGATGGCTGGTCACCGCCAGCACCAGGTCGTGATGGTCCGGCGCCATGGTCTCGACATTGGCGCCAATGAGCCGCCAGAACGCGGCGAGTTTCTCTACCGCGGCCGGGTCCTGACCCGCCGGCGGCGTCAGAATGCACCAGCGGTTGACGAACAGTTCGGCAAAGCCGGCGTCGGGTCCGGAATATTCGGTGCCGGCGACCGGATGCGCCGGGACGAAATGAACGGTCTTCGGCAGATGCGGCGCCATATCGCGCACCACCGAACCCTTGACCGAGCCGACATCGGACACGGTCGCGCCCGCCATCAGGTGCGGGCCGATCTCCTTGGCGACCGGGCCGCAGGCGCCGACCGGAATGCAGACGATGACGAGATCGGCGCCTTCGACGCAGGCCGCCGCCGTTTCCACCACCTGATCGGCAAGGCCCAGTTCGGCGACGCGCTTGCGCGTCGCTTCCGAGCGCGCGGTGGCGACGATCGAGCCGACCGCGCCCTGCGCGCGCGCCGCGCGCGCGATCGACGAGCCGATCAAGCCGACGCCGATAAGGGCGAGACGGTTATAGAGCGGCGCCGGTTTGCTCACGCTTTCGACCCCAGAAAATCCTTCAGCCCGGCAACGACGAGACGGTTGGCTTCCTCGGTGCCGATGGTCATGCGCAAGGCGTTGGGCAGGCCATAGCCGGCGACGCGGCGCAGGATGATGCCGCGCCGCGTCAGGAATTCATCGGCCTCGGCGGCGGTCTTGCCCTTGGTCTCGGGGAAATGGATCAGCACGAAATTCGCCACGCTCGGCGTCACCTTGAGGCCGAGCTTGCCGATTTCCTGCGTCACCCAGGCGAGCCACTTATTATTGTGCGCGACCGATGCCTCGACATGCGCGGCATCCTCGATCGCGGCAATGCCCGCCTTCATCGCCGGCGTGTTGACGTTGAACGGATTGCGCACACGATTTAAGGCGTCGACGATGTGCGCCGGTCCATAAAGCCAGCCGAGCCGGACCGCGGCAAGGCCATGGATCTTCGAGAAGGTGCGGCACATCACGACGTTCTCGGATGTGGCGACCAGTTCGATGCCGGCTTCGTAATCGTTGCGCTGGACGTATTCGGCGTAAGCCGCGTCGAGCACGAGAATGACATGCGGCGGCAGCGCCTGCTGCAGCCGCTTGATCTCGTCGAATGGAACGTAGGTGCCGGTCGGGTTGTTCGGATTGGCGATGAAGACGATGCGCGTGCGCGGCGTCACCGCCGCGATCATCGCGTCGATGTCGGCGGTGTAATTCTTCTCCGGCACCTTGACCGGCTTGCCGCCATGGCCGAGCGCATAGATCGGGTACATCAGGAAGCCGTGCTCGCTGTAAATCACCTCGTCGCCGTCGCGCAGATAGGCGTGCGCCAGCAGATTGAGCAGATCGTCGGAGCCGGCGCCGCAGACGAGGCGCGCCGGGTCGAGACCGAACACGCGGCCGATCGCGCCGCGCAATTCGCTCACCGAGCCGTCCGGGTAATCCTCAAGATGCGGCACGCCGGTCCGATAGGCCTCGAGCGCCTTCGGGCTCGGGCCCAGCGGGCTCTCGTTCGACGAAAGCTTGATGACTTTGTCGATGCCGGGCGCGCTGCTCTTGCCCGGAACGTAAGGGGCGATGTCGAGCACGCCGGGGCGCGGGGTAGGTCGGTTAGCGGTCATCGAATTATAACTCCAAACAGGCGCGTCGTTCCCTTCTCCCTCCCCCGCTTGCGGAGGAGGGTTGGGGAGGGGGCATTGATATGGGTGAAGCTTCCCCCACCCGGCGCGCTATGCGCGCCGACCTCCCCCGCAAGCGGAGGAGGTAAGAAATTAAGCGGCAACCGTATAGCGGGTCGCGTGGCTGCCGACGAGGGCCGTCGAGCGGACGGTGGCCCCGGCCTTAACCAATGTCTCTGTGACCGAGCCGATGCTCAGATCCTGCGGCAGCGTCACCAGCAATGCGGCGCCGTCGAAGGCGCGGTCGGGCACGGCGAGAAAATCGGCCATGGTCGCCAGCGTTTGCGCCGCCTGCGCGGTCCAGCCGGAAACGCGGATGCTCCAGACACCGGCTTCCGTCGCCATGGCGTCGGCGGCGGCGCGCGAGATGACGAACACCGGCAGCGCGGCGGGATGGTCGGCACGCTCGACGAAGGGCAGCCGGGCGATGATCTTGGGCGCGGCGTCGAATTCGAGTGCGGTCCACCAGGCGCCGGCGCTGGCGATCGCCGGCACCAGGCCGAGATCGCCTTTCGAACTGGAGACGGCGGCGACAACAGCGGCGGCGCCCATATGCGGCACCAGCGGCACGGTGAAGCCAAAATGGAAGCGGGCGGAATCCCGCATCGAGGCGTCGCCGGCGGAAAAATCCGCGTGGGCGGAGAACGGCGCCTGGACGTACGTAAATGTGGCGATGATGACCCGCCAGATGCTTTCGACAGTGTCGAGCGGCAGGATGCCCTTATGCCGCTTGACCAGCCGGCGCATCATTTCGGCTTCGCGCGCAGGGCGAAAGGCCGAGCCGGTGTCCTGGCTTTTTTTGACCGCGATCAGCCGGTCGATGATGTCGCCGCGCTCCATCAGCAGGCGGTGCATCGACTCGTCGATCCGGTCGATCTCCTTGCGGAGTTCGGTCAGGTCGGGAGCTTTTGGCGGTGTCGGCAAGGTCGGAGGCATGGCCGCATTGATAGGGGGCGCGGGGCATGAAATCAAACCGGCAGGGCCCGTTGAGGCTCGCCTTGACGGCCCCCGCCACCGGTACTAAATCGTTATTCCGTGGTCATTTGAGCCGGCCGGCTTGCAGCCACGTTAAACAACTCGCTAAACAGGCCGGGGAACATGTGTCCCGGCCGAACCTTTGTTCAGGCCGGGTTTTTTATGGCCTGAAGTCGAGCGGTCCGGGAGACCACGTTCGGGGGCTGTTTTCACGATGGTGGACAATCAAACGGCATCAGATTTGATCGTGCGCGACGCGGACCATCCGCGCGACGCGCTGATCGCCACCTTCGGCGCCGACAAGCCATTGAAACTCGACGCCGGCGTGTCGCTGTCGCCGTTCCAGATCGCCTATACGACCTACGGCACGCTCAACGCCGACAAGTCCAACGCGATCATGGTTTGCCATGCGCTGACCGGCGATCAATATGTCGCGCAAGTCCATCCGGTGACTAAAAAGAATGGCTGGTGGGAGACCTTGATCGGTCCCGGCAAGCCGATCGATCCGGCGCGTTATTTCGTCATTTGTCCGAATGTCATCGGCGGCTGCATGGGCTCGTCCGGCCCGGCCTCGACCAATCCGAAAACCGGCAAGCCCTGGGGCCTCGAGTTCCCGGTCGTCACCATCCGCGACATGGTGCGGGCGCAGGCCATGCTGCTCGACCATCTCGGCATCGATACGTTGTTCGCCGTTGTCGGCGGCTCGATGGGCGGCATGCAGGTGCTGCAATGGGCGGCGAGCTATCCGGAACGCGTCTTCGCCGCGGTGCCGATCGCCTGCGCGACGCGCCACTCGGCGCAGAACATCGCCTTCCACGAGGTCGGCCGGCAGGCCATCATGGCCGATCCGGAATGGCGCGGCGGACGTTATCATCTGGAAGGCGCCAATCCGCGCCGTGGCCTCGCGGTCGCGCGCATGGGCGCGCATATCACTTATCTGTCGGACGCGGCGCTGCACCGCAAATTCGGTCGCAAGTTTCAGGACCGCGAAAATCCGACGTTTTCATTCGATGCGGATTTCGAGGTGGAATCCTATCTGCGCCACCAAGGCATCACCTTCGTCGAGCGTTTCGACGCCAATTCGTATCTCTATCTCACCCGCGCCATGGATTATTTCGATCTGGCCGCCGATGCCGGCGGCGCGCTGGCGAATGCCTTCAAGGGAACGCCGACGCGGTTCTGCGTCATCTCATTCACCAGCGACTGGCTGTTCCCGACCTCGGAATCGCGCGCCACCGTGCATGCGCTCAACGCGGCCAGCGCGCGCGTGTCGTTCGCCGAGATCGTCACCGACAAGGGCCACGACGCCTTCCTGCTCGACGAGCCGGAAATGTTCGGCATCGTGCGCGGTTTTCTCGAGGGCGCCAGCCGGGCGCGCGGCCTGACGGCCAAAAAGTGATGGCAACCATGACTGACTTCAACGCTGCGAAGATTGCTCGCACCGCCGGCGGCACCCGCGTCGATCTCGTGCTGGTGTCGCAGATGGTGGCGCGCGGCGCCAAGGTGCTCGACGTCGGCTGCGGCGATGGCGAACTGCTGCATCTGCTCGGCGAAAGCCGGGACGTCGATGGCCGCGGCATCGAACTGTCGCGCGAAGGCGTCAATGAATGCGTCGCCAAGGGTCTCGCGGTGATTCAGGGCGACGCCGACACCGACCTCGGCGATTATCCGGATGACGCCTTCGACTATGTGATCCTGTCGCAGACCTTGCAGGCGACCCGCCATCCGCGCGTCGTGCTCGAGCACATGCTGCGCATCGGCCGTCACGCGGTGGTGTCGTTCCCGAATTTCGGCCACTGGACGGTACGGCTGCAATTGCTGTTCGCCGGCCACATGCCGCAGACCGACATCCTGCCCTATAGCTGGTACGACACGCCCAATATCCATCACTGCACGATCAAGGACTTCGTCCAGCTCTGCAATGCGATCGATGTGAAGATCGAAAAAGCCGTGGCGCTCAATGCGTGGGGCTCGCCGCTGCGGCTCAGTGCGCCCTGGTGGTTCTGGAATCTTTTCGGCGAACAGGGCGTGTTCCTGCTCAGCCGCAAGAACTAGCTGGCCTGCCGTTTGGCCGCCACGCCGATATCTTTGCTGTACTGCACCGTTAACTTGGGTCGCTGACGGCGATAACTTGGCGACGAAGTATTTATAAGTGATAACACAGTAATTAATATATCAACAAAGTATTCAATTAATAAAACAACCGAATGTCCTCATGGTGGTAAGGTAATGACGAACATACCTCCTGCCTGATTTTGAAATGACCTTGCCTGGAACATGAAGTCGCCATGATTGGACGGCGTCTAGACAACGCATTGTGGGGGGATTCTCGATCCATGCCCAATGCGTTGCTTAGGTAGCTAGAGGACTAATCACGATGACGCGATTAAAAAAGCAGGCGACGATCTTGTTGTGTGCGGTGACGGCAGCAAGCTTTGCTGGTTCAGCCATGGCAAGACCGAATAAGGCTATGCAGCGCCTGCAAGTTGCGACCCAGCCGCAGGACAGCCGTTCCCCGGAAAGCGCGCCCTATCCGATCATGGATGGCCGGGCGGCATCCGGGAAACTCGAAATAACCCGGGGCAGGGCTCGCCGGACCGGCGAAGCTCATTCCGGCGACGCCTATGGCGGCTACTCATCGAACGCTCTGGTTTCCGAGGCGCGGAAATACATCGGCACCAATCCGACCGGCCGGGGCAGTCTCTGGTGCGGCGCTTTCATGGATTTGGTCCTCAAGCGCACCGGTCATGCCGGCGGCGGAAATCTGGCCAGCGCCTATGCAGGCTACGGCGCGCGCGTCTCGGGTCCGCAGGTCGGCGCTATCGCCGTCATGCGTCGCGGCAGCGGCGGTCATGTCGGCGTCGTGTCCGGTATCGATCCGAACGGCAATCCGATCATCATCTCCGGCAACCACAATCGCACGACCGCCGAGGCGGTGTATCCGCGCGGCCGGATCTACGCTTATGTGATGCCGGGTATGTGATGTCGGGCAACTGATCGCTTCAAACGAGAGTTAAAAACACGCCGCGCCTCCATGAGGCGCGGCGTTTTTTATGCGCCGTCATTCGCGCCGACCGCGTCGCCGACGGCGATGTCGCCGGCGGCCACCACCTCGGCATAGATGCCGCAATCGGCATGGTTGAACGTCTGCTGCAAGGTCGTCGGGATCGTCAGGTCGCGTATGCCGGTTGTGGGATCCACATTGGTGGCGGCGCAGCGCACGATCCGCTTGACCACCTTGAGCCGCGCCTTGCCGATCGAAAGCTCGCCGCCGAGCAGGTCGAATTCATGCCAGGCCGGCCACCCACTGACATGGATATTGCCGCGAAAACGCAGCGGGTCGACCGGCTGGCCCACGGCGGCCTCGACCGCGGCGACCGAGGCGAGATTGATGATCGAGACGACCTTTTTGGCGATGTCGGAGAAACTGTGCGGGACCCCGGACGGCGCCTCGCCGCTCAGCACCTTGGGCGGGCCGTTCAATTCGTCCGGCATATAGAGGCGGAAGAAGGCTTCGATCGCCAGCCGGCCCTCCTTGGTGCGCAAGTCGCCACGCGCGGCTTCGCGGCCTTCCAAGACGATGCTCAGAGTGTGGCTGGTCTCGTCATAGTCGGTGCGCAGGGCAGCCAGCCGCTCATTGCGCATCAGCATAAGAAAACGGATTTTCGGGAAATAGGCGGGTGCTGCCGGGTCGAAGCCGGTCGGACCGTTCTCGATGGCGTAGAGCCGGTCGGCGGCGATGGTCCGCCCGGGAACAAGCGTGGTCCGCGGCAGAGGTTGCGGCGAAAGACCCTTCACCGGGTAACGGCAGAGGGCCTCGATCCGGGCTGGGGGGCTGGTCATGCGGGAGCACTTTCGGTTCGCGGGCCGGCGTTAACGGTGACCTATATCAAGCCGGCCGCCCCTTCAAACCGGCATAAAGTATCCCCACATGATGGCGTGGAAGGGTTGCTTTCGGGGACCCTGTTTAACCGTCCGGTGCCATCATGGGCCGAGGGAGTTGAGACATGAACTTCGAGAAATACACCGACCGCGCGCGCGGATTCGTGCAGTCCGCGCAATCCATGGCCCTGCGCGAGGGCCATCAGCAGTTTTCCCCCGAACATATGCTCAAGGTGCTGCTCGACGACCCGGAAGGGTTGGCGGCGGGCCTGATCGACCGTTCCGGCGGCAACTCCCGGCAGGTGCTGCGCGACGTCGAGACCGCGCTCGGCAAAATCCCGAAAGTATCCGGCGCCGGCGCCGGCCAGGTTTATCTGAGCCCTCAGCTAGCGCGGGTCTTCGACGCAGCTGAGAAGGCCGGCGTGAAGGCCGGCGACAGTTTCGTCACCGTCGAGCGTCTTTTGCTCGCGCTTGCCCTTGAGAAGGACAGCGATGCCGGCAAGGCGCTCGCCAAGTCCGGCACGACGCCGCAAAATCTCAACGCCGCCATTGAGGCGCTGCGCAAAGGCCGCACGGCCGACTCCGCCTCGGCCGAGAACGCTTATGACGCGCTGAAGAAATATGCCCGCGATCTGACGCAGGCGGCGCGCGACGGCAAGCTTGATCCGGTGATCGGCCGCGACGAGGAAATCCGCAGGACGATTCAAGTTCTCTCCCGCCGCACCAAGAACAATCCGGTGCTGATCGGCGAGCCCGGCGTCGGCAAGACCGCCATCGTCGAGGGCCTGGCGCTGCGCATCGTCAATGGCGACGTGCCGGAAAGTCTTCAGGACAAGAAACTGATGGCGCTCGACATGGGCGCGCTCATCGCCGGCGCGAAATATCGCGGCGAGTTCGAGGAGCGCCTAAAGGCGGTACTCAACGAGGTGACCTCGGCCGAGGGCGGCATCGTGCTGTTCATCGACGAGATGCACACGCTTATCGGCGCCGGCAAGGCCGACGGCGCGATGGATGCGTCCAATCTCTTGAAGCCGGCTCTGGCGCGCGGCGAACTGCACTGCATCGGCGCGACCACGTTGGATGAGTACAAAAAGCACGTCGAGAAGGACGCCGCGCTGGCGCGGCGCTTCCAGCCGGTGTTCGTCTCCGAGCCGACGGTCGAGGATACGATCTCGATCCTGCGCGGTCTGAAGGACAAATACGAGCAGCATCACGGCGTACGCATCGCCGATAGCGCGATTGTCGCCGCGGCGACCTTGTCGAACCGCTACATCACCGACCGCTTCCTGCCCGACAAGGCCATCGACCTGATCGACGAGGCCGGCGCGCGGCTGAAGATGCAGATCGATTCCAAGCCGGAAGAGCTCGATACGATCGACCGCGAAATCATGCGGCTGAAGATCGAGCAGGAAGCGCTCAAGAAGGAGAGCGATCCGGGCTCGAAGGACCGGCTCAAGCGACTTGAGGTCGAACTGAAAGACCTCGAGATGAAGTCGGCCGACATCACCTCGCGCTGGAAGGCCGAGAAGGAAAAGCTGTCCGACGCGCAGAAGCTCAAGAACGAACTCGACACCTTGCGCGGCGAACTGGCCAATGCGCAACGCAAGGGCGACTACCAGCGCGCCGGCGAATTGGCCTATGGCCGCATTCCGGAGCTGGAAAAGAAACTCAAGTCGACCGAAGGCTCGCAATCGCCCGGCTCGATGATGGAAGAGACCGTCACCGCCGATCACATCGCCGGTGTTGTCTCACGCTGGACCGGCGTCCCGGTCGACAAGATGCTCGAGGGCGAGAAGGCGAAGCTCCTGCGCATGGAGGACGAACTCGGCAAGCGTGTCATCGGCCAGGCGGAGGCGGTCAAGGCCGTCGCCACCGCGGTGCGGCGCGCGCGCGCCGGGTTGCAGGACCCGCACCGGCCGATCGGTTCGTTCATGTTCCTCGGGCCAACTGGCGTCGGCAAGACAGAACTGACCAAGACGCTCGCGGCATATCTATTCGACGACGAGAACGCGCTGATCCGCATCGACATGTCGGAATACATGGAGAAGCATTCGGTCGCGCGGCTGATCGGCGCGCCTCCGGGCTATGTCGGCTACGAGGAAGGCGGCGCGCTCACCGAAGCCGTGCGGCGCAGGCCCTATCAGGTCGTGCTGTTCGATGAGATCGAGAAGGCGCATCCGGACGTGTTCAACGTCCTGTTGCAGGTTCTCGATGATGGACGGCTCACCGACGGGCAGGGCCATCAGGTCGACTTCCGCAACACCCTGATCGTCATGACGTCGAATCTCGGCTCCGACTTCCTGGTCAATCAGCCGGAAGGCGAGGACACCGAGGTGGTGCGCGATTCCGTGATGGGCGTGGTGCGGTCGGCCTTCCGGCCGGAATTCCTCAACCGCATCGACGAGATCATTCTGTTCCACCGGTTGAAGAAGTCGGAAATGACGGCGATCGTCGATATCCAGATGGGGCGGTTGCGCAAGCTGCTGGACGATCGCAAGATCACCATCGAGCTGGACGCCGGCGCGCGCGAATGGCTGGCCGAGAAGGGCTGGGATCCGGCTTATGGCGCGCGTCCCTTGAAGCGCGTCATCCAGAAGGCGGTGCAGGACCCGCTCGCGGAGATGATTCTGTCCGGCGCGATCAAGGACGGCGAGGCGGTCAACGTCTCGGCCGGCAAGCAGGGCCTGACCTTCAACGGCAAGATGGCGCAGGCGGCGTAAGGATTCTTAATCCCTCCCCTGAAAAGGGGAGGGTGGACGCGAGCACTTGCGAGCGGCCGGGTGGGGTTGTTTCTCCCTTGAGCATCGCCCCACCCCGGCACTTCGTGCCGGACCCTCCCCGTGACCGGGGAGGGATAAGAAAGTCATTTCCACATCCCGCGCATCTTCGCGCCGACATCGACGGGCGTGCGGGCAGGCGACGCGCCTTGCTGCGCCGCGCGCGGCGGCGGCCATGAGCGATGATCGAAATGGGTCAGCAGTGAATTCGGAATGAAGCGCGTGCGCTGCGCATAGACGTGGCGGTCGCCATTGCCGCGCTGGCCATGCGTGAAGAAACGCTGCGGCACCATCACATGCAATTGGTCCTTGGCGCGCGTCATCGCCACGTAAAGCAGGCGGCGTTCTTCCTCGATCTCCGGCGTCGAGCCGGTCGACAGGTCCGACGGCAGACAGCCATCGACCGTATTGAGGACATAAACCGACGTCCATTCCTGACCCTTGGCCGAATGGATCGTCGAGAGAATGAGATAATCCTCGTCGAGCAGGGGCGGGCCGGATTGATCGCTGGTCGCACTTGGCGGATCGAGCGTCAGTTCGGTGAGGAAGCGTTCGCGCGTGGGATAGGTCGCGGCGATCTGCGCCAGTTGCGCCAGGTCGGCCTGCCGCGCGGCGGCGTCCTCGTGCATGCGCTCGAGATGCGGCGCGTACCAGCGGCAGACGCAATCCATTTCGCCCGGCCAGCCGACCACGTTGCGGCGAAGAAGCCCCATCATTTCCTCGAAGTCCGGCCAGTGTTCGATGGCCGCCGCCGGTGGCTTGAACGCGGCCAGTGCGCCAGCCACGTCGCCGCTCTCGGTAATACGGTCGAGCAGGCGCCCGGCGGCGCTCGGGCCGATGCCGGGCAGCATCTGCGCGACGCGAAAGCCGGCGACGCGGTCGCGCATGTTGTTGACCCAGCGCAGCACGCTCAGCACATCCTTGATGTGTGCGGCTTCGAGAAACTTCAGCCCGCCGAATTTGACGAAAGGAATATTCCGCCGCGTCAATTCGATTTCGAGCCCGGCGCTGTGACTCGATGTGCGGAACAGCACGGCCTGGCTTTTCAGCACGATGCCGGCTTCGCGGTTCTCCAGAATCTTCTCGACGATATATTGCGCTTGGCCGACATCGTCGGCGACGTTGACGATGCGCGGGCGCTCGGCCGACGGCCGGTCCGACCACAGGTTCTTGGTGAAGCGTTCGCTGGCGAGATCAATGACCGCATTGGCGGCGGCAAGAATGGGCTGCGTCGAGCGGTAGTTGCGCTCCAGCGTGATGACCTGCGCACGCGGCGTGAAGTGGCCGGGAAAGTCGAGAATGTTGCGCACGGTGGCGGCGCGAAACGAATAGATCGACTGCGCGTCGTCGCCGACGACGGTAAGGCCGCGGCCGTTCGGCTTGAGACCCAACAGGATCGAGGCCTGCAATTTGTTGGTGTCCTGATATTCGTCGACCATGACCTGATCGAAGCGCGCGGCGATGTCCTGTGCGATCGCGCCCTCGCTCATCATCTGCGCCCAGTAGAGCAGCAGGTCGTCGTAATCGAGCACGCTCTGTTTTTGCTTGGCTTCGACATAGGCCGAAAACAGAGCGCGCAGCTCGCCTTCCCATTCCGCGCACCACGGAAAGAAATTGCCGAGCACATCGGCTAAAGGAATCTCCGCATTCACCGCGCGCGAATAGATCGAAAGACAGGTGCCTTTCATCGGGAAGCGCTTGCGCGTTTTGGAAAATCCGAGTTCGTGCCGCGCCAGATTCATCAGATCGGCGGAATCCTCGCGGTCGTGAATGGTGAAGGCCTGATCGAGACCGATGTCGGGGGCATATTCGCGCAACAGACGGGCGCCGATGGCGTGAAATGTTCCGGACCAGGCGAGATTGCCGTTGGCCGCGCCAGATTGCGCGCCGAATACCTGCGCGGTAATGCGCTCGACGCGCCGCTGCATCTCGGCCGCCGCGCGCCGCGAAAAGGTCAGCAGGAGAATGCGGCGCGGATCGACGCCGCCGACGATGAGATGCGCGACGCGGTGCGCCAAAGTGTTGGTCTTGCCGGAGCCGGCGCCGGCGATGATGAGTAACGGCGCTGCATCATTGAGCGCGCCTTCGCCGTGCTCGACCACGCGGCGCTGCTCGGCGTTCAATTTCGTGAGGTAGGCGGCATTAGCCGCCAAAGGCGCAGCGTAGCTCATGCCCGTACAAAGCATGAACGCCGTGATTCGTCATGTTCTAAAGCGTTAACGCGCGTTCGCCGCGACGCGCGCCGGCTTGCGGGCCATGATGTTGTCGAGCCGCTCCCGCTCCATCTCAAAGCTCGACATCATCGAGCCGGCGAGTTCGCGGCCGCGCGGCAGCTTGATGCGCATCGGATCGACGAAGCGGCCGTTGACCAGAATTTCGTAATGCACATGCGAGCCGGTCGACAGGCCGGTCGAGCCGACGAAGCCGATCACCTGGCCCTGGCGCACGCGCTTGCCCTCTTCGACGCCGCGCGCATAGGCGCTCATGTGGCCGTAAGCGGTCTCGTAACCGTTGTTGTGGCGAAGGCGGATATATTTGCCGTAGCCGGACTCCCAGCCTTCCTTGTCGACGACGCCGTTGCCGGCGGCATAGATCGGCGTGCCCGTTGGCGCCGCCCAGTCGACGCCGGTGTGCATCTTGCTGTAGCCGAGGATCGGATGGCGGCGCAGGCCGAAGCCCGAGCGCATGATGCCGGCGATCACCGGCTTGCGCACCAGGAACTTCTTCGCGCTCTTGCCGCTTTCGTCGTAATAATCGACCAGGCCGTCGTCCGGCGACTGGAAGCGATAGAACTTCTTGGCTTCGCCGCCGACGGTGAGCGCGGCGAACAGCACGTCGTTGCGGCTGTCGGCGCCCGGCGTTTCTTCTTCGCCGGCATACAGCACCTCGAACGAGTCGCCCGGCTGCACCTTGCGCTGGAAGTCGACGTCGTAGGAGTAGATGCGGATCAATTCGTCGATGATCGGCCGCGGAATCTGGTTGCGCAGCGCGGTCTCATAGACGCTCTGGTACAGGCGCACGCCGGACGTGTCGTTTTCGTCCGGTTCCTGACTGGAATTGTCGGCGACTTCGGTGTCGATGCTCTTCACGTCGACCGAAACATATTTGCCGGTGTCGGCCAGAGCGACCGCCGCTTCGATCACGCTGTCGCCGGCGACGATCACGCGGATCGGCTGCAACCGCGGCGAACCGGCGGTCGGCGCCATCAGTACGCGCAGCTTCTGACCTTCCTTGATGCCGCCGTCGCGGCCGCGCGCGCCGAGGACTGCGACAACTTTGGCAATTTCGTCCGGCGCGGCGCCAAGATCGCGCAGGATGGAGGTCAGGCCTTCGCCCTTCCTGGCGACGACGACTTTTTCGTTGAAATTGTTGCCGCCGGTGGTCTGGTTGGCGGTCTTCGGCAGCAGGGTGATGTTCTCAGGCACGACGCGCGCCTCGAAGCCGGCATAAGGGTCGGCCGCAACGGTGCCGGCATAAGCCAGCTTGATGCCGGTGATGTTGTTGCCGCCAACCTGAATCTGGTTGCCGGCCTTTTCGCTCCACTCGGCGGCTTCCTTGACGCGCGCCATCACTTCCTCGTTAGGCGTGAGCAGCGCGATCTTCAGACGCGGCATCATCGGCACGAGGTCGCGCATGACGAAGGCAACTTCGGCGTCCGGTTCGGCGGCCGGCGCGTCGTCCGGCGTGGCCGTGCCGCCGGGAGCGTTTTCCGCCAGCAGCGTTTGCGGATTGAACGCCGGGATGGAGGCGGAAAGATCGGACACGGTCAGCGACAGGTTGCCGGCAATACGCACGAAGGGGCGCACGCGCACGACTTCATGGTTGCCGACGCGGGTGGTGGTGGACACGCGGATCAGTTGTTTGGCGAAGTTCGGCTCTTCGGCGGTTTGCAGCCGGTCGCTCTTGCGCGCGCCGAGCCGTTCGGCGCCCGCGGTCAGCGCGCCGCGCAGCGCCACTTCGACGCGCTCCGGCAGTGACGCAAAATTGGTTTCGCCGTCGAGCGACGTGAAAACGGCGCCGCCCATCAAGGCAGCGCCGCACAATGCGGTCAAAATCGTGCCGGCAAACCATTGCACCGATACGCGGCGGCGATCGACGAACGCGGACGTGCCGCCGTCGACCGACAGCGGCGCCTCGTTGCCGAGTTCGATTGTCTCGGCATTTTTCAATCGATGCGCGCCGCGCGACCGTAAGTGGTCCAAGCTGACCGTCCCCTCAAGCGTCGTGATCGACGATGGATCGCCGCGACCCAGGGCCCCGATATCGTCGGCAAACCGCTGAACAGGCCTAAACAACCGCCTTTGAATCGGCGCCGGCACGATGCCGGTTAGCCCCCGGCCCGTCAATCGCGG
>CANKBJ010000020.1 GCA_947479905.1 Bradyrhizobiaceae bacterium | reverse complement strand
GCATTGCGCTCGCAGAGACCTGCTGGCATATTGTATACCAGCCATGAACACACGAGATTCAACTCCTCGCCGGGACTCGATCCGCGCCCGCGGCGCCACCGCCGCGCGGCTGCCGGTGGCTGCCGTCCAACCGTCTCTGGCGCCGATCGATGCGGCGCCGAGCTTCAAGCACAAGGCTTATGCCGCTTTGAAGAACGCCATCGTTGCGATGGACATCTATCGCAGCCGCGACGACATCCGCCTCGACGAGCGCAAGCTGGCGCAGGATTTCGGCATCAGCCGCACGCCGGTGCGCGAAGCGATGGCGCAGCTTGAGAGCGAAGGCTTCGTCCGCTCAGTGCCGCGCCGCGGCATCTATGTCGTGCGCAAGACCAAAAGCGAAGTCATCGAGATGATCAACGCCTGGGCCGCGCTGGAAAGCATGGCGGCGCGGCTGGTCACCCAGAACGCGACGGCCGAAGAGATCGCGGCGCTGCGCAAGATGTTCACCACTTTCGAGGGCGACGAAGTGCGCGCCCACCTCGACGAATATTCCGAGGTCAATATCGAATTCCACCAGACCATCATCAAGCTCAGCGGCAACCGCGTGCTGATCGAGATGGCGGAAAACCTGTTCACCCACATGCGCATGATCCGGCGCAAGACCATCGTCGAAAAGGACCGCGTCGATCGCTCGATCCGCGACCACATCAAGATCATCGAAGCTTTGGAAGCGCGCGACACGAACCGCGCCGAAGTGCTGGTGCGCGATCACGCGCTCGGCCTCGCCGATCACGTCAAGCAATACGCCGACTATCTCGATTAAACGAAACACTTTGAATTTGTAGAGGAGAGCGGGATGTCCGCAGTCGTACAGAGCGCATCAACCGAAGCCGAAGAGAATCTCACCGACGGCTTCAATCTCATCATCGACGCGCTCAAGCTCAACGGCCTGAACACGATCTATGGCGTGCCCGGCATTCCGATCACGGATTTCGGCCGCATGGCGCAGGCCGCCGGCATTCGCGTGCTGTCGTTCCGTCACGAGCAGAACGCCGGCTACGCCGCCTCGATCGCCGGCTTCCTGACCAAGAAGCCCGGCGTCTGCCTCACCGTGTCGGCGCCCGGCTTCCTCAACGGCCTGACCGCTTTGGCGCACGCCACCACCAACTGCTTCCCGATGATCCTGATTTCCGGTTCGTCCGAGCGCGAGATCGTCGATCTCCAGCAGGGCGATTACGAGGAAATGGACCAGCTCGCCATCGCCAAGCCGTTGTGCAAGGCGGCATTCCGCGTGCTGCACGCCGCCGATATCGGCATCGGCGTTGCCCGCGCCATCCGCGCGGCGGTATCGGGCCGTCCCGGCGGCGTCTATCTCGACCTGCCGGCCAAATTGTTCGGCCAGGTCATGAATGCCGACGCCGGCAAGAAGTCGCTGGTGAAAGTCATCGACGCCGCGCCGGCGCAGATTCCGTCGCCGGATTCGATCAAGCGCGCGCTTGAGGTGCTGAAAAGCGCCAAGAAGCCGCTGATCATTCTCGGCAAAGGCGCGTCCTACGCGCAGGCTGACGACGCCGTGCGTGCTTTCGTCGAAAAGACCGGCGCGCCGTTCCTGCCGATGAGTATGGCGAAAGGATTGCTGCCCGACACCCATCCGCAATGCGCCGGCGCCGCGCGCTCGACCGTTCTGAAGGACGCCGATGTCGTGTTGCTGATCGGCGCGCGGTTGAATTGGCTGCTGTCGCACGGCAAGGGCAAGGCCTGGGGCGATGCGCCGAAGAAGTTCATCCAGATCGACATCGAGCCGAAGGAAATGGATAGCAACGTCGAGATCGTCGCGCCCGTGGTCGGCGATATCGGCTCCTGCGTCACGGCGCTGCTCAATGGCATGGGCGGAAACTGGCCAGCCGCTTCCGCCGACTGGATCAAGGCGGTCACGACCAAGCGCGACGACAACATCGCCAAAATGGCGCCCAAGCTGATGAACAACAACGTGCCGATGGATTATCACGGCGCGCTCGGCGTGCTGCGCACCATCGTCAAGGAACGCCCGGACGCCATTCTGGTCAACGAAGGCGCCAACACGCTCGATCTCGCGCGCGGCATCATCGACATGTA
Source organism: Bradyrhizobiaceae bacterium (assembly GCA_947479905.1). GTDB lineage: Bacteria > Pseudomonadota > Alphaproteobacteria > Rhizobiales > Xanthobacteraceae > Pseudolabrys. Next base: position 32,534 of record CANKBJ010000020.1, on the reverse strand, counting down.
TCAGCCGCGCAAGCGCATCGATGTCGGCACCTGGGGCATCATGGGCATCGGCATGGGCTATGCCATCGCCGCCGCCATCGAAACCGGCAAGCCGGTGCTGTGCGTCGAAGGCGATTCGGCGTTCGGCTTCTCCGGCATGGAGGTGGAAACCATCTGCCGTTACAAGCTGCCGGTCTGCATCGTCATCTTCAACAATGACGGCATCTATCGCGGCACCGACGTCAACGCGTCGGGCAGCTCCGATCCGGCGCCGACCGTGTTCGTCAAGGGCGCGCGTTACGACAAGATGATGGAGGCCTTCGGCGGCGTCGGCGTCAACGCCACCTCGCCGGACGAGCTCAAGCGCGCCGTCAACGCGGCGATGGATTCCGGCAAGCCGACCCTCATCAACGCGGTTCTCGATCCCGCCGCCGGCTCCGAGTCGGGCCGCATCGGCAATCTCAATCCGCAGAGCAAGTTGAAGAAGAAATGACCCCCGCTGTCGTCCCCGCGTAGGCGGGGACCCAGCGCTTTGATTGTTAGAGCTGGATGCCCGCCTTCGCGGGCATGACAGCGAGAGATAGTGGAGGACCAGTGATGGCCAAGAAGAAATCGAAGACCAAGGCGAAACCGGCGAAAAAGCCCGCCCGCATGGTGGTGAAGCTTGCCGCCAAGAAGCCTGCGAAGAAAACTTCCGCCAAGCCGGCGGCGCCGCGCATCTCGAAGAAGCCGTTCGGCATGGACGGCAAGGCGCTAACCGGCGTGCGCATTCTCGATTTCACGCATGTGCAGTCGGGCCCGACCTGCACGCAGTTGCTCGCCTGGTTCGGCGCGGACGTCATCAAGGTCGAGCGTCCCGGTGTCGGCGACATCACGCGTGGCCAGCTTGTCGACGTGAAGGGCGCGGACTCGCTGTACTTCACCATGCTCAACCACAACAAGCGGTCGATCACCATCGACTCGAAGCACCCGCAGGGCATGCGCGTGCTCAATGCGTTGATCAAGTCGTGCGACGTGCTGGTCGAGAACTTCGCGCCCGGCGCGCTCGACCGCATGGGCCTGACCTGGGACTACATCCACAAACTCAACCCGCGCATGATCGTCGCTTCGGTCAAGGGCTTCGGCCCCGGTCCCTACGAGGACTGCAAGGTCTATGAGAACGTCGCGCAATGCGCCGGCGGCTCGGCTTCGACCACCGGCTTCCGCGATGGCCCGCCTTTGGTGACCGGCGCGCAGATCGGCGATAGCGGCACCGGCCTGCATCTCGCACTCGGCATCGTCTCGGCGCTCTATCAGCGCATCCGCACCGGCCGCGGCCAGAAGGTGCTGTGCGCCATGCAGGACGGCGTCTTGAACCTCGCGCGCGTCAAGCTGCGCGATCAGCAGCGCCTGGCGCACGGGCCGCTCACCGAATACTCGCAGTACGGCGAGGGCATTCCGTTCGGCGACGCGACGCCGCGCGCCGGCAACGATTCGGGTGGCGGCCAGCCGGGCCGCATCTTGAAGTGCAAGGGCGCGCCGGAAGACCCTAACGCCTACATCTATTTCATTACGCAAGCGCCGGTCTGGGGCCCGATCTGCGATCTGATCGGCGAGCCGACCTGGAAGACCGATCCGGAATTCGCCACGCCGCGCGCGCGCCTGCCGAAACTCAACCAGATATTCGCCCGTATCGAAGCCTGGACCATGACCATGACCAAGTTCGACGTCATGAACGCCTGCAACGCGGTCGACATTCCGGTCGGTCCGATCCTGTCGATGAAGGAAATTGCCGACGAGAAGTCGCTGCGCGATACCGGCACGGTGGTCGAAGTCGATCACCCGGTGCGCGGCAAGTATCTGTCGGTCGGCAACCCGATCAAGATGTCGGACTCGATCACTCAAGTTGAGCGTTCGCCGCTGTTGGGCGAGCACACCGACGAGATCCTGACCAAGGTGCTCGGCTTCAAGGCCAGTGAAGTCGCCGAGATCAAGAACTCCGGTGCCTTGTCGGCGCCGGAGAAGAAAGAGAAGGCGGCGTAAATAAAAATGTCGCCCCCGCGAAGGCGGGGGCCCATACGCCGAATCCTCTCGATGGCGCAGGGGCTATGGGTCCCCGCCTTCGCGGGGACGACAGAAATGAATTTGGGGAGTCTTACTCATGCGTATCGTCGTCCACGGCCAGCAGGCCTTCGGCAAAGCCGTTCTCGAAGCGCTGTTGAAGCGCGGCGATGAGGTCGTCGCCGTCTATGTCGCGCCGGAAAAGGAAGGCGCCAAGGCCGACCCATTGAAGGAAGCAGCGCTGGCCGCCGGCCTAAAGGTGCTGCAGCCCGACTCCTACAAAAAGCCGGAAGTGCTGGAAGAGTTCAAGGCGCTCAAGCCCGATCTCCAGGTCATGGCCTTCGTCACTTTGTTCGTGCCGGAAGAATTCCTCAACGCGCCGACGCACGGCTCGATCCAGTATCACCCGTCATTGCTGCCGGCCTATCGCGGCGCATCCGCCATCAACTGGCAGATCATCAAGGGCGAGAAGGAAGCCGGCCTGTCGATCTTCTGGCCCGACAACGGCCTCGACACCGGCGATATCCTGACCACGCGCAAGACGCCGATCGGCCCGACCGACACGCTCGGCACCGTTTATTTTGACCGCCTGTTCCCGATGGGCGTCGAGGCGATGCTCGAAGGCGTCGATCTGGTGAAAGCCGGCAAGGCGCCCAAGATCAAGCAGGACGAATCCAAGGCGACTTATGAAGGCATGTGCAAGGCCGACAACGCCAAGATCGACTGGGGCAAGCCGTGGGAGCAGATCGACCGCCTGATCCGCGGCTGCAATCCGGCGCCCGGCGCCTGGACCGTGCTCGACGGCAAGACCATCAAGATTTTCGACGCCAAGCCGCTGCCGGCGAAAGACCCGAAAGGAATCGCCGGCAAGCTCGGCGAGATCGTCGCGCAGGATGCCGACAGCATCACCGTGGTCTGCGCCGACGGCCGCTTCAAGATCACCCGCTTGCAGCCGCCCGACGGCAAGAAGATGAGCGCCGGCGAATGGGCCGCGTCCGCCAATCTCGCGCCGAAGACCCGCTTCTCATAAACGCGACAAACAAATCGCCGGTTCACTCTACCATTATTGGAAACGCACAAATGCCCGCCTCGCAGCACCAGTCGCCGAAATCCGACATCGAAATTTCGCAGACCGCCACCAAACGCCGCATCCTTGACGTCGCCAAGGACAAGCTCGGCGTCGCCGCGGAAAACCTCGATCCCTATGGCCACTACAAGGCCAAGGTGTCGATGGATTTCGTCAAGTCGCTCAAGGACAAGCCGAACGGCAAGTTGATCCTGGTGACGGCGATCTCGCCGACCCCGGCGGGCGAGGGCAAGACCACGACCACGGTCGGCCTCACCGACGCGCTCAACCACATCGGCAAGAAGGCGATCTGCTGCCTGCGCGAACCGTCGCTCGGGCCGTCTTTCGGCATGAAGGGTGGCGCCGCCGGCGGCGGTTACGCGCAAGTCATCCCGATGGAAGACATTAACCTGCACTTCACCGGCGACTTCCACGCCATCACCTCGGCGCACAATCTTTTGTCGGCGCTGATCGACAACCACATCTACTGGGGTAATGCGCTCGGCATCGACTCGCGCCGCGTCGTCTGGCGCCGCGTTATGGACATGAATGATCGCGCGCTGCGCGAAATCGTCTGCTCGCTCGGCGGCGTCGCCAACGGCTATCCGCGCGAAGCCGGCTTCGACATCACCGTCGCTTCCGAAGTCATGGCGATCTTCTGCCTCGCCAAGGACCTCGACGATCTCAAGGAGCGCCTCGGCAACATCATCGTCGCCTATACGCGCGAACGTAAGCCGGTGCGCGCCAGGGAGCTGAAAGCCCACGGCGCGATGACCGCGCTGCTCAAGGAAGCCATCGCACCGAACCTGGTGCAGACGCTCGAAGGCACGCCCGCCTTCATCCATGGCGGCCCCTTCGCCAACATCGCGCATGGCTGCAACTCGGTCGTCGCCACAACGACCGCGCTGAAGCTCGCCGATTACGTCGTCACCGAAGCTGGCTTCGGCGCCGACCTGGGCGCCGAGAAATTCCTCGACATCAAGTGCCGCAAGGCCGGCCTCGAGCCGTCCTGCGTCGTCATTGTCGCCACCATTCGCGCGCTGAAGATGCACGGCGGCGTCAAGAAAGAAGATTTGAAGAAGGAAGACCTGAAGGCTTTGGAAGCCGGCATGTCGAACCTTCAGCGTCACGTCGAAAACATCAAGAAGTTCGGTCTGCCGGCGGTGGTCTCGATCAACCGCTTCTCGGCCGACACCGACGCCGAAATGAATCTGGTCAAGGAAAAGTGCAAGGCACTCGGCGTCGAGGCGCTGATGGCCGATCATTGGGCCTTGGGCGGCGAGGGCGCGGCCGATGTGGCGAAAGCTGTCGTCAAGACCATCGATGCCAACACCGCCAAGCTGAAGTTCCTGTACCCGGACGACATGCCTTTGTTCGAGAAGATCCGCACCATCGCCAAGGAAATCTACCGCGCCGGTGACGCGACCGCCGACAAGTCGGTCAGGGATCAGCTCAAGACCTGGGAAGAGATGGGCTTCGGCAAGCTGCCGGTCTGCATCGCCAAGACGCAGTACTCGTTCTCGACCAACCCGGACGCCAAGGGCGCGCCGACCGGCTTCTCGATTCCCGTGCGCGAGGTTCGCCTCTCCGCCGGCGCCGAGTTCGTCGTCGCCATCTGCGGTGAGATCATGACCATGCCGGGCCTGCCCAAGGTGCCGTCGGCCGATTCGATTGACGTCGGCGCCGACGGCAAGATCGTCGGGCTGTTTTAGTTTAGCAGCGAGGCGACGCCTTCACCCTCCCCCTCCAGGGGAGGGTCGGCGAGCATTGAGCGAAGCGAAATGCGAGACGGGGTGGGGTGATTGAGTTCACCCCACCCCGCTTGCCTTTGCTACGCACCGGCAAGCGAGCCTCCCCCTCCAGGGGAGGGTAAGCAAGTGGCCGCGCTTGGCGTTGTATCGCTGCCCCGCGGGACCCCCCGCTTGCGCTCGCCTGAGCCCGGTGCTGCTATGCGCCGATTTTAAAAACTCCCAGGAGGAAACGAGATGCTCAAATTCTATTATTCCGGCGCGCCGAACCCGATGAAGGTGGCGCTGTTTCTCGAGGAGACCGGCCTGCCTTACGAGCCGATCCCGGTCGATACCCGCAAGGGCGACCAGCACAAGCCGGAATACACCGCGATCAATCCGAACGCCAAGGTGCCGGCGATCGTCGACGGCGATGTGACTGTGTTCGATTCCAACGCCATCCTGCTTTATCTCGGCGAGAAGACCGGCAAGTTCATGCCGGCGAAAGGCGACAAGCTGCGCGGCGAATTGCTGTCCTGGCTGATGTTCGTTGCTTCCGGCGTCGGCCCTTATTCGGGGCAGGCGGTACACTTCCGCAATTACGCGCCGGAGAAGATCGAATACGCCACCAACCGCTACATGTACGAGGCGCAGCGCCACTACGGCATTCTCGAAGCGCGGCTGGCCAAGCAGAAATACATGGTCGGCGACAGCTACACCATCGTCGACATGGCTTTGTGGGGCTGGGCGCGTCTGATCCCGGTTGCGCTTGGCGACACCGCCTGGGCCAAATTCCCGCACGTCAAAAAGCTGATCGACGAAATCAGCGCCCGGCCCGCCGCCGCCCGCGCGCTGGCGATCAAGGATAAGCATACCTTCAAGGCCGAATTCGACGATGAGGCCAAGAAGGCCATGTTCCGCCACATGCATGAGAAAGTGGCTTAATACTGCTTGCAGGCGTGGCGCAGAATGCAGTGCGCTCCCTCTCCCCACCCAACTCGGGTTTACCCGAGTTGGGCATTTAAGATGCCGAAGTCGGATATATCCGACTTCGGATGGGGAGAGGGTTGGGGTGAGGGGGCAAGGACCTTAGAGATAGGCTATAACCCCTCACCCGCCCGCCTTCGCTAATGCTTCGGCGGTCGACCTCTCCTTATGGGAGAGGTGAAGAAAGGAATCGCCGCTATGGACCTCAAGCTGATCTCGACCGGCCGCAACCCGCCGCACGACATCCACGCCATTATCGAGATACCGCTCGGCGGCGTGCCCGTGAAATACGAGTTCGACAAGACCTCCGGCGCGATTTTCGTCGACCGTTTTCTGCACACGGCGATGTTCTATCCTGGCAATTACGGCTTCATCCCGCATACGTTGTCGGACGACGGCGACCCTTGCGATGTGCTAGTCATCAGCCAAGTGCCCGTCGTGCCCGGCGCGGTCATTCGCTGCCGTCCGGTCGGCGCGCTGTTGATGGAAGACGAAGCCGGCAATGACGAGAAAATATTGGCCGTGCCGGTCGATGCGCTGCACCCATTCTACAAGGGCATCACCAGCTACCGTGATCTGCCGGACGTGATGTGCGAGCAGATCGCGCACTTCTTCCAGCACTACAAGGATCTGGAAAAGGGCAAATGGGTGTCGATCGTGCGCTGGCTCGACGCGCGTGAGGCCGAGCAATTGATCATGGACGGCATCAAGCGGGCGAAGGGGCCGAAGAAGAAGGCGGCGAAGAAGACAAAGAAGTAATTGTCGTCCCCGCGAAGGCGGGGACCCATACGCCGTGTCCTCTCGATAGGGTAGCGGCTATGGGTCCCCGCCTTCGCGGGGACGACAAACTTTACCTTCCGCCTTCGATCCCCGGATAATTCGCCGCCTTCAAGAGCCGCGCTAGATGCGCCGTGTTCGAGGCCAGCATCGTGTTCCACTTCGCCACCACATCCGGCGCGGTCTTGAAGTCCTTGTATTCCTTTGAGCCCATCGCCTCGCCGACCCAGTAAGTCGGCCCGCCCGACGGCACGGTAAAGCCGACTTCCAGCAGCGCCGACAAAATCTCGGCGGCGCTGTGATGCGCGCCGTCCTCGTTGCCGACGATGGCGCAGATGGCGACCTTGCCGTATGACGGCATGCGGCCGCGCTCGTCCTTCTGGTCGATGAAGGCGTCCATGCGCTCGAGCACGCGCTTGGAGATGCTCGACGGCTGGCCGAGCCAGATCGGCGAGCCGATCACCAGGATGTCGGCGGCCAGTACCTTCTCCAGCAATTCCGGCCAAGCGTCGCCGTTGCCTTCGTCGCTGCTGACGCCGGGCCTGATGTTGTAATCGGCGGGGCGCAGGATTTCACCCTCGACGTCGTGCCTGGCCATCTGTTGAAACAGCTGCTCCATCAGCACGTCGGTCGACGACGATTTGCCGCCCGGCTTCAACGTGCAGTTCAGCCCGAGCGCTTTGAGTGAAGCGGCCATGGGTTCTGCCATGCTGAGTCTTTAACTTTCCGAGCCGCGCGGAAAGGCGCGCACATTGGCGGTGGCGGGATGCGGTTCGGGCGAAGCCGGCGCCAGCGGCGCGGCATTCTTTTCCGTTTCTGGCTTGCGCCGCCCCATGGTCCAGTTGAATTGCAGGCGTATTTCCGGGTTCGGCACCGTCCAGCAGGCGCCGTCTTTATCCATGAACACGACCCACATCAGGTCGTGCTCCGGCCCGTAGTCGATGACGAAATGCGCCCAGCCCTGACCTTTGACGGTGTCGAGGGCGAGCGGCGGATTGAGCTGTGTGATCATTAGCCGGGTACCAGTGGGTCATGGGCCCAACGGCCTGCCGCGCCGATCGGTTCCATCGGCCTTGCAGATTCAACCGCCCGTGGCGTGCCCTCTAGTCCTTCAGCGTCCGCGCCAGCCTTCTGGCTTCCTCGACCAGCGCCGTCGTCGTTGGCGTCATCGGCTCGCGCTTGGGTACGACAAGTCCGATGGTCTGCACCGCTTCGGGCTCGACGATCGGAATGGCGCGGATGGTGTCGGTCAGTCCCAAAGTCTGCGCGATCTTTTCCGGCATGACGCTGGCCCAGCGGCCGGTACGGACATGCGAATACAACAGGATCATCGAATCCGATTCGAGCGTCGGCCGCGACTCGCCGCCGGCGCTCTTGAGCAGTCGGTCGATGATGCGCCGGTTCTGCATGTCCGGCGTCAAAAGACACAGCGGCACCTGCGCCACCTCGGCCCACGTCACCTTGTCGCGGTTGCCGAGCGGCGCGTCGGCGGAGGTCAGCAGGCGATAATGCTCATGATAGAGCGGGATCATGCTGACGCGGCCGAGCGGTTCGTTCTCGACATAGGTAATGCCGGCGTCGATCTCGAGATTTTCCAGCAGTTCGAGAATTTCCACCGAGGTGCGCGAGAGAATCGTGAACTGCACATTGGGATGGCGTTCGCGGTACGGCGTGGTCAGCGCCGCCACCATCGCCAGCGCGGTCGGGATCGCGGCGATGCGCAGGCGGCCGCTCAGGCCGTGGCGCAGCGAATTGATCTCCTCGCGCATGTTGCGGGTGTCGCCGACGATGCGGCGCGCCCAGTCCAGCACGCGCTCGCCCTCTGGCGTGAAGCCCTGGAAGCGCGAGCCACGCCGCACCAGCAACACGCCCATCTGCTCCTCGATCTGCTTCACCCCGGCCGACAAAGTCGGCTGGGTGACGCCGCAGGCTTCGGCGGCGCGGCCGAAATGCCTTTCGCGCGCCAACGCCAGCAGGAATTCGAGTTTATCGATCACGCCGATAACCTTGGTTTATCAGAGGCTTGGCTGGAAGTACCGAAGCTTCGTTGGGCAAAAATTGGGCACCAATCACATTATCATTGATAGCTTTTGTCTATCAACCCATGCGGAGCACGGGATTGCGCCTTGTCTGGAACGGTCCCAAAAAGAAGCCTGAGGGAGAATGCGATGAACATGCACAATCCGCCGCAAAACGGCGGTAACGGACATGGTGGCGGCAAAGGCAAGGGCGCCGGCCGGCGCAAGTCCGGGCGCACGCCGAAGGGCCGCCAGATCGACCCGGCCGCGCTTGGCGACGTTCAGGCGCTGCTCACCGACCGGCCGCGCCGCCGCGATCTCCTGATCGAACATCTGCATCTCATCCAGGATCATTACGGCCACATCTCCGCAGCCCATCTGGCCGCGCTCGCCTTTGAAATGAAGATGGCGCAAGCCGAGGTTTACGAAGTAGCCACCTTCTACGCGCATTTCGATGTGGTGAAGGACGGCCCCGCGCCGCCGCCTGTCACCATTCGCGTCTGCGATTCATTGTCCTGCGCGATGGCGGGGGCCGAGAAGCTATTGGCAACGCTGCCGGGCGCGCTCGGCAAGGATGTGCGCGTCGTGCGCGCGCCGTGCATGGGCGCCTGCGACCGTGCGCCGGTCGCCGCCGTCGGCCATGTGCAGACCTTCCACGCCACGGTCGACAATCTTACCGCCGCGGCGAAAGCCGAGCCGCACGCGCATGCCTGGCATCCGGCGACTGATTTCGCCGCCTATCAAAAGGCCGGCGGCTATGCGCTGCTCAAGGATGTTCTCGCCGGCAAACGCACGCGCGACGAACTCATCAAGATCGTCAGCGACGCCGGCCTGCGTGGCCTCGGCGGCGCCGGCTTCCCGACCGGCCGCAAGTGGACGCTTGTGCGCGCTGAGCCCGCGCCGCGTCTGTTCGCCGTCAACTGCGACGAGGGCGAGCCCGGCACCTTCAAGGACCGCTATTACCTTGAAATCGATCCGCATCGCTTCATCGAAGGCATGTTGCTCGCCGCCTACGTGGTCGAAGCCGCCGACACTTATCTTTATGTCCGCGACGAATATCCGGAAATTCGCCTGATGCTGGCGGAAGAAATCACCAAGGCCGAAAAAGCCGGCCTGATGCCGCACACCAAGATTCATCTGCGCCGCGGCGCCGGCGCTTATATCTGCGGCGAAGAATCGGCGATGATCGAATCGATCGAGGGAAAACGCGGTCTGCCGCGTCATCGCCCGCCTTATCTGGCGCAGGTCGGCCTGTTCGGCCGGCCGACCCTCGAGCAGAACGTCGAGACGCTTTACTGGATCCGCGATCTGGTCGAGCGCGGCCCGGACTGGTTCATCAAGCAGGGCCGCCGCGACAAGAAGGGCTTCCGCAGCTATTCGGTCTCCGGCCGCGTCAAAAATCCCGGCGTCAAGCAGGCGCCGGCCGGCGTCACCATCAATGAACTGATCAACGAATTTTCCGGCGGCATGCTCGACGGCCACACGCTGAAGGGCTTCCTGCCCGGCGGCGCGTCCGGCGGTATCTTCGCGCCCAACATGGCCGATCTGCCGATGGACTTCGGCACCTTCGAGCCGCATGGCGGTTTTGTCGGTTCGCACGCCGTTGTCATCTTATCCGACAAGGACGACATGAAGGCGGTGGCGCTCAATCTCCTGAAGTTCTTCGAGGACGAGTCCTGCGGCCAGTGTACGCCGTGCCGCGCCGGCACCGAGAAAGCCGTCAAGCTGATGGCGCAGGGTCCGTGGAACGTCGAGCTGCTGAACGAGTTGGCCGCACTGATGCGCGACGCCTCGATCTGCGGCCTCGGCCAGGCCGCGCCGAACCCGCTTTTGAGCGTTCTGAAATACTTCCCCGAGGAACTGACGAAACCGATGGGGAAGTGGTGATACATTTGGCAAGGCAGGCGCTGCCTTTCCCCTCCCCCTTGTGGGGAGGGGTGGCGCGCGTCTGCGCGCCGGGGTGGGGTCTGGAGCGAAAGCTTATGCCGCACAGTGGGATTACAATGCGAACGCGAGGGCAGGCGCAGAGTTTGCGCCGTCAGCCAACAGATGCCGAAAAGAAGCTTTGGTATTTATTGCGGTCATTGAAGCCGCTCGGCTTGCACTTTCGCCGTCAAACGCCGATTGGCAGCTATATCGCCGATTTCGCTTGGCTCGCGGGAAAGCTTGTTGTTGAGCTCGACGGCTCGCAGCATGCAACCGAACGGAAAGCTTACGACGTCAAGCGCACAGCATGGCTCGAATCGCAGGGCTATCGAGTTCTGCGTTTCTGGAACAACGAAGTTCTGAAATCGCCAACTTCGGTCGGCGAAGCGATTTTGTCGGCAGCGCGCGAAAGCAGCGCGCTCGTGAAAGACCCCACCCCTAACCCCTCCCCACAAGGGGGAGGGGAACAGGCCGGCGCAAGCCGCGAGGATGTTACTCCATGAGCGATCAGCAACCCAAAACCTTCTTCATCGACGACCGCGAGATCGACATCCGCGAGGGTGAATCGATTTTCCGCGCCGCGCGAAGGCTCGACATCAAGCTGCCGCATCTGTGCTATTCGCCCAAGCCCGGCTACCGCGCCGACGGCAATTGCCGCGTCTGCATGGTCGAGATTGAAGGCGAGCGCGTGCTCGCCGCTTCCTGCATCCGCACGCCCAATCCGGGCATGAAGGTGACCACCGATAGCCATCGCGCCAAGACCGCGCGCAAGATGGTCGCCGAACTGCTGGTCACCGACCAGCCGGCGATGGAAGTCGCGCACGACACAGATTCCGAATTCTGGAAAACCGCCAAGCGGCAGAACGTCGAGGCCGGCCGCTTCCCCAAGCGCGAAGCCGTCGCGGTGCCGGCGCCGGATCGCTCGCATCCGGCCATGGCGGTCAATCTCGACGCCTGCATTCAATGTAATCTCTGCGTGCGCGCCTGCCGCGAAGTCCAGGTCAACGACGTCATCGGCATGGCCGGGCGTGGCCATCTCGAAAAGATCGTGTTCGATTTCGACGACCCGATGGGCGCGTCCACCTGCGTCGCCTGCGGCGAATGCGTGCAGGCCTGTCCGACCGGCGCCTTGATGCCGGCGACCATGGTCGACGACAACAACGTCTATCTCGGCAAGCCCGACCGCACCGTCGACTCGGTCTGCCCCTATTGCGGCGTCGGCTGCCAACTCACTTATCAGATCAAGAACGACAGAATCGTCGCCGTCACCGGCCGCAACGGTCCGGCCAATGAGAACCGCCTTTGCGTCAAGGGCCGCTTCGGTTTCGACTATGTGACCAATCCGCAGCGCCTGTTGAAGCCGATGATTCGCAAGGAAGGTGTGCCGAAGGTCGCGCACGAGGAGATCGACCCGGCCAATCCGTGGACGCATTTCCGCGAAGCGACCTGGGAAGAGGCGCTCGATCGCGCCGCCTCAGGTCTCGTCAAGATTCGCGACCGCGACGGCCCGGATGCTTTGGCCGGTTTCGGTTCGGCGAAGGGCTCGAACGAGGAAGCCTATCTGTTCCAGAAGCTGATCCGTACTGGCTTCGGCACCAACAATGTCGATCACTGCACGCGGCTGTGCCACGCCTCGTCGGTGTCGGCGCTGCTCGAAGGCGTCGGTTCGGCGGCGGTCACCGCGACCTTCAACGAGGTGAAGAACTCGGAACTGATCATCGTCATCGGCGCCAACCCGACCGAGAACCATCCGGTCGCCGCCACCTTCTTCAAGCAGGCGGCGAAGAAGGGCTCCAAGCTCGTCGTCATGGACCCGCGCGGCCAAGCGCTGAAGCGCCACGCCTGGAAGATGATGCAGTTCAAGAACGGCACCGACGTGGCGATGCTCAACGCCATGCTCAACGTCATCGTCGAGGAAAAGCTGTACGACCAGCAATATATCCAGACTTACGTCGAAGGCTTCGAGGCGTGGGCGGAAAACATCAAGGACTTTACGCCGGAGGAAATGGAGCCGATCTGCGGCATCCCCGCCGACACCTTGCGCGAAGTCGCCCGCGCCTATGCTCGCGCCGAGTCGTCGATCATCTTCTGGGGCATGGGCGTGTCGCAGCATACGCACGGCACCGACAATGCGCGCTGCCTGATCGCGCTGGCGCTCATCACCGGCCAGATCGGCCGTCCCGGCACCGGCCTGCATCCGCTGCGCGGCCAGAACAACGTGCAGGGCGCGTCCGACGCCGGCCTCATCCCGATGTTCTTTCCCGATTACAAGTCGGTGGAAAATCCGGAAATCCGCGCGCTCTATGAAGCCAAGTGGGGCGTCAAGCTGCCGCCGAAGCGCGGCAAGACCGTCGTCGAGATCATGGACGCGGTGCACGCCAACGAGATCAAGGGCATGTATGTCGAGGGCGAAAACCCGGCGATGTCGGATCCCGATCTCAACCACGCGCGCCAGGCTCTGGCGCATCTCGAACATCTCGTCGTGCAGGACCTCTTCCTCACCGAGACCGCGATGTATGCCGACGTCGTTCTCCCCGCATCCGGCTGGCCGGAAAAGGATGGTACCGTCACCAACACCAATCGTCAGGTGCAGATGGGCCGTCAGGCTCTGCCGCTGCCGGGCGATACGCGCCAGGATCTGTGGATCATCCAGGACATCGCCAACCGCATGGGCTGCGGCTGGACCTACAAGCATGTCGGCGAAGTGTTCACCGAAATGGCGTCGATGATGCCGGCGCTCGCCAACATTTCATGGGACCGCGTCGAACGTGAAAGCGCGGTCACCTATCCGACCGCCGGACCGGACATTCCCGGCCGCGACGTCGTGTTCGAGGATGGCTTCCCGCGTCCGGGCGGTTTCGCCAAGCTTGTTGCGACCAAGTTGCAGCCGCCGAACGAAGTGCCGGATCTCGACTATCCGTTCATCCTCTCCACCGGCCGCCAGCTGGAGCATTGGCACACCGGCTCGATGACCCGCCGCACCAAGGTACTCGACGCGCTCGAGCCGTCGGCGATCGCGCAATTGTCGCGCGGCACGATTCAAAAGCTCGGCATCCAGCCCGGCGATATGGTGAAGGTGTCGACGCGGCGCGGCGAGGTCGAGCTGCAATCGCGGCAGGACGATGCCATTCCGGACGGCGTGGTGTTCATTCCGTTTGCTTACGTCGAAGCGGCGGCCAACATCCTGACCAACCCGGCGCTCGATCCGTTCGGCAAGATTCCGGAGTTCAAGTTCTGCGCCGCCAAGGTCGAGAAGGCCGTGCCGCGCAGCGAGGCGGCGGAGTAGGGGTAGCCGTCGTCCCCGCGCGGCGCGCCGGGCGTGATATTCGGCAACCGCCGCCGTTCAGCCGCGCATGCGCGAGCGCGACAAAAGCAATCCGTTGGACTGTTTGTTCTGCGGCACATTGGTCTTCGACGGCTGAGCCGCGTCGGCGGCGTCCTTGCGGACCGGTGCGAAGACCGCCTCCAGCTTTGCGTCGAAGGCGTTCTTTCTCGCTTCGAGCTGGGCGCCCAGCTCGGACCGCGCCTTGTCCCAATCGCCGTTCTTGACGAAAATCTTGTTCACGAAAAACCTCCACACGTCTGATCCCTGGGGTCAGTCTGCCGTGGGACCCCTTAAAACAGCCCCTTCGGGATCGTTAGAATTTTAGTGGATCTGCCGGAAATGCCGGGTTCCGCGCATTAAATCGTTGATGTCGGGGCGTTTCCCGCCGCTTAAAAAAGCTCATAGAGGTCGAGGAAATACTGCGCCTTGGCCGCGTCCCAATGCGTGATGCCGCAGGCGGCGAGGAACTCCGCGCCGGCCTTCTCCCCCCGATGCGCGACGATGTCGGCATGCAGCAGCGCCAGATCGGTATAGCGGTCGGCGCGGCCGGCATTGCCGCAGTCGATAAAGCCGCATGCGCCGTTGTCATCGACGATGATATTGCCGAGCGTCAGGTCGCCATGCACGACGGTCGGGTTTTCATGCGGCGGCGCGGCGCGCAGGCGCCGCAGCAGGTCGGCGGGCGCTGTGTCCCGGTTGTGTGGCTCGAACTCGGCCGGGTCGATTTCGCCGGCGTCGATGGCGGCTTGCGCCCGGTTGAGCCGCGCGGCGAGCGTTTCGTCGAACGGGCAATTGGCCGGCGGTAGCGCGTGCAAGGCTTTGACGGCTTGCGCCAGCGCCGCGATCAGCCGCGCTGTCGCAAGCGTGCTGACGTCGGCGGGAACGCCGGCGATGGCCGCCATCAGCACCGCCGTGCCGTCGTCGCGATCCGCGACCCGCAGCACAGGCGGCACGGCGATGCCGCGCTTGGACAGCCATTGCGTGCGCGCGATTTCCTCGCGCAAGGCGATGGCGGCGGCGTCGAACGCCACCTTCACATAGCGCGGCACGCGGCCCTTTTGCCTGGCGCGGAACACGGCGGCGTCGCTCATGCCGGTCGTCACCCGCCGCAGCGCGATGGCGCCCGCGCCGGCGCCGTCGTGTTTCATCAGCAATTCGCGGGCGAGGGCTTCGGCGGAGACATTCATGGCGGCACCATAGCGGGTATCTGTCGTCGCCGTACTTTCGCACGCTCGCCCGGCACGACAGTTTTGTAGGGTGGGCTAAGGCGCGTTTGCGCCGAGCCCACCATTGGCCAAGGTGGTGGGCTTCGCTTCGCTCAGCGCCACCCTACGAAGCGGGCGGATTGGCGAAGGGTTATTAGTCAAAATCCCTCTTGACTGTTTAAATCCCTAGGACTATATACAATCTTATCCCGCCTCATCTACCGAGGGGCGTTTGATCAGCGTCGTCAGATGCTGGGGCGGGAAGCGGTGGCTGGTGGAGGCGTCGGAGATGCGGCGCAACGACTTCACCAGCGGTCCAAGCCGCTTGGTCCCGGCGCGCCTGCCGCGCGCCACTGGGGCGGAAATCCGTGCGGAAACTGCGGTTGAAGCTTCAAGTCCCGAAAGGTTTGAAGCGGAGACAGGCACCCCGCCCGGACGGAAACCCCGCAGCGGTGGATAGGTGTCCCTAAAGCAAGAGGGAGCCTGAAAAGGTCAGTCCACCGGGGGTCAAGCGGAGCAAACCTATAAACATCGCGCGCGGAGCGCCGGGAATTCCGGCAACTGCGTGGTGACTTGCTCGTGAGAACTAACTCAACACATCTCACGAGGCTACGGGGTTGTTGCGACCCCGGCGTTCCGCGCGCCCTCGTTCTTAGAGGACGCAAAGAGGATGCGAGATCAAGCGACGGCCTGCCCGGGGCCGGTAAAGAATACGGGCGATGAATCGCGTCTGCGCTCAACTGTCGTCCCCGCCATAGCCGTCCGAAGGACGGCGTCGCTTCGCGCCGCCTATGGCGGGGACGACATCGGTATTCAATGCAACGTCCTTGCCTCGTCGCCCACCACGCGCAACCGCATTGTCCCGATCAACGCCGCGCGCGCGGCTTCCGCTTCGCGCAAGGCCGCGTCGGTCTGGTCCCAGGTCGTGGCATTCGAGCCGAGCAGCACGACCCCACCGAGCATAGCGGCGACGGTACCGGTGAAGGCGGTGACATCGAGCCGCAAGATGCCGATCAGCGCGAGGAGAAACCACAATGCGCCGACGCCGATGGCGATTTTCGAAGCGAGGGAAATCTTGGCGCAGCGCGCCAGTTGCTCGGTCAGCGCCTCGATCCGCGCTTCCAGGCGAACGATCTCGTGCTGGGCGGTGCCGTCATCCATCCGCGTCGCGGTCCGCAACAGAGGCCGGTCAAGCCGACTTCTTGTCCTTGAAATAAGGCTCGACCGTGCCGGTCAGCTTGATGGTCAGCGGATTGCCAAAGCGGTCCTTGGCGTTGCCGGCGGCGACGCGGACCCAGTTTTCACTGACGCAGTATTCCTCGACATTGGTTTTCTCGACGCCCTTGAAGCGGATGCCGACGTCGCGCTGCAAAACCTCGGCATTGAAATAGGGGCTGCGCGGATCGATGCTGAGCCGGTCGGGCAGGGTGTCGGCGGTTTGGGGGTCGGTTTGGCTGTCTGACATGGCGCCTTGTCTCACAGGGTCGAGGGCTTAGGCAAGAAGGCTTGGACAAGCAGGCTTGGACAAGCAGGCTTGGACAAGCAGGCTTGGACGGCCCGGCCGGCCGCCCCGTTCCTGCCGTTTTTGGCGCATGGTATGATTGCCGGACCGGGGCGATGGCCCCGGCAAGAGCGGGTTTTTGGCTTTCGGCAAACAGACGCGGAGTGACTATGCGGCATGTTCTGAGCGGGACTTCTGTCGTGGCCGTTTTGCTGGCGGCGGTTTCCGGCGCGCTGGCCAAGCCGGCCTATGTGGCCTCGACCGTCAATCTGCGCGCGGCGCCCGGCACCACCAGCGAGATCGTCGGCAAGATCCCGAGCGGCAGCCTGGTCGATGCAGGCGAATGCAGCGAAGGCTGGTGCGCCGTCACCTGGCAGGACAAGAACGGTTTTACCATCCAGAGCGCGCTCGATATGAGCGGCCGGGTGCCGGCGCGCAGCAGCGCCGTTCGCCGCCCGCCCCCAGGTCCCGACTATATCGAAGAGCCGCCGGTTTATGTCGAGGTGCCGCCGCCGCCCTATTACGCGCGGCCGTATTATTACGGCCGGCCTTACTATTATGGGCGGCCCTGGCGTCATCGCTGGTAGGCGCAGGCAACGGGGCATCGCGCCGGTTTTATTCGGGGCGCGCGCCGAGCATCCAGGCAAGGGCGAGCGTTGCCGCATAGCCGACAATCGCTACCGGCACGGCGACGTAGAGAGGTTGCTCCAGTCCCTGCTGGAGACCGAACACGAGGACGGTGCCGACACCGATCGCCAGCATGCGGGCATAGGGGTTGCTGCGGTACATGGTGTCGCTAGTTCTTTTTCTTCGCGGCGTCCGGCGATGGCGGCGTTGCGCGCATATTCGCCCACGGATCGACCGGCGCTTCGGCCCCGTCCTTGCGGGTCCGATCCATCGTATTGCGGTACTGCTTGTCGACGGATTCGTTGACCTTTTCGTTGGCCTTTTCTTCGTCGCTCATGAGGCTGTAGGGCTTGCGCTGGGCCAGAGCCGGCGCGGCCAGAATGGCCAGCAATGCGGTTGCGATTATCAGCCGTTTCACGGCGCGTCCTCCATCGGCATCGCTTTTATAGCGGATCAGGTTATCACGCCGGGGCAATGCGCTCAATGCGATGAAATCCTTGCGCAATTGCCCGCAAGCCCGGATATGGCTATGTATCTGGATCGTTTCCGTCCAAATCAAGGCAGCGGGCGGCGGGCCGCGAAAGGCCGACAGCAGAGGGCTTTAAAGGAATGTCGCTTTCCCATCACGCCGCCGCGCCGTCAGGCTCCGCAGTAGCCCGCCATGACTGGACCCGCGTCGAAGTGCGCGCTTTGTTCGAGCTGCCGTTCCCCGACCTGATGTACCAGGCGGCGACCGTGCACCGTCGGAATTTCGATCCAACCGAGGTCCAGATCTCCACCTTGCTGTCGATCAAGACCGGCGGCTGCCCGGAAGACTGCGCCTATTGCCCGCAGGCGGCGCGCTACGACACCGGCGTCAAGGCCGAGAAGCTGATGGCCTTCGACGCCGTGCTCAAGGAAGCCGCGGCGGCGAAAGCCGGCGGCGCGTCGCGTTTCTGCATGGGCGCGGCCTGGCGTTCGCCGAAGGATCGCGACATCGAAAACGTCTGCGCCATGGTCGAAGGCGTCAAGGCAATGGGTCTGGAGACCTGCGCCACGCTCGGCATGCTCAACCGCGAGCAGGCGGCGCGGCTGAAAAAGTCCGGCCTCGATTACTACAACCACAATCTCGATACATCGCCGGAGTTTTACGGCGAGATCATCACCACGCGCACCTATGAGGATCGCCTCGACACGCTCGACCATGTGCGCTCGGCCGGGATCAATGTGTGTTGCGGCGGTATCGTTGGCATGGGTGAAAATCTCGCTGATCGCGTCGGCATGATCGCGACTTTGGCCTCGTTGCCGCAGCATCCGGAAAGCGTGCCGATCAACATGCTGGTGCAGGTCGAGGGCACGCCGCTGGCGCAGCGGACGAAACTCGATCCGCTCGATTTCGTCCGCACGATTGCCGTCGCGCGCATCTGCATGCCGGCCTCGATGGTGCGGCTGTCGGCCGGGCGCGAGGACATGAGCGAGGAGACGCAGGCTCTCTGTTTCCTGGCCGGCGCCAATTCGATCTTCTACGGCCCGAAATTGCTCACCACGCCGAACCCCGGCCGCGACAGCGACATGAAGCTGCTCGACAAGCTCGGGTTAAGGGCGATGGAGTAAGTTGGGCGGACGAGCTACCCCAGCGTAAACGCCTCGTGTACCGCGCTCTGCACGTCGCCGCCCATGATAGGCCCGCCGCCGGCGACGTGGATGTAGTCGCCGATCGCGACCGCGCCCAGACCGTGCCGCGGCGTCAGCATCGGCGCATAGCTCATCCAGCTATCGGTCTTGAGGTCATAGGCCTCGTTCTGCCCGAACACGCGGTTGGTGCCTTCGCCGCCCATGATGAAAATCTTGTCGCGATAGAGCACCGCGCCATGGCCGGAGCGCGCGGTCGGCAGCGGCGCGCGGGCAAACCATTTGTCTTCCTTGGCGTCGTAGGAGTGATGCAGGTTTGAATTGGTGTGGAAGCTGTCGACCCGCCCGCCGATGACATGAATGCGGCCGTCGGCGACGAGTGTGCCGGTATGGTCGCGCGCCGTCGGCATCGGCCGGCGCTCGCTCCAGGCATCGGCTTTCGGATCGTACACATAATGCCAGTCGACCGACTTCTTGTCGGCAAACGTGTCGCCGATGGCGCCGCCAATCGCATGAATGACGCCGCCGAGCGCGGCGCAGCCGATCGCCGCGAAGGCGCGCGGCAAGGAGGCGATTTTGCGCCAGGCATTGTTCTCGAACACGAAGCACAGATTATCCGGCTTGCGGTTCTGTTCGGTGTGGCCGCCGATGGCGTAGAGCTTGCCGTCCATCGTCACGACACCGACATGGTTGGCGCCGCGCGGCAGTTGCGGCGCATCCAGCCATTTATCGGTCTTCTGGTCATAGACGTGATGATAGGGCCGGTCGACACGCTGCTCGCCATAGCCGCCGACGATATGCATTTTGTTGTCGAGCGCGGTCGCCCAAGCCATTTCGCTGCGCGGCAGCGGCAGGTTGGCGCGCGCCACCCAGCGGCCCTGGTTAGCGGCCTTCGGCGCCGGCGAGTCGAATACCCGCTGCTGCGCCGCCATGTCGTGCGGCAGATCGGTCAGCTTGGGATCCTTCAGACCCGAATAAAGCGGATCGTGGCTGGCATGTTGCGCCAGCGCGGGAGCGGCGATGCCGAGCGCGAGGCCGGCTGTCACACTGCGGCGGCTGATCATGGTCATTCCCTCATGTAAAACTTCGCACCACGGCGAAGCCTGCGAACAATCCAGCGATCGACAGCGCGACCGACAGCAGAACGTAGGTCGCGGCGGCACCGACCTCGCCGCGCTCATAGAGCAAAGCGGCATCCAGCGAGAACGCCGAGAAGGTCGTATAGCCGCCGAGAATGCCGGTGGTCAGGAACAGCCGCCAGTGCTGGCTGGCGTCGCCCTTGAACGCGAAATAGGCGGCGACCAGTCCCATCAGCAGCGAGCCGGTGATATTGATCAACAGGGTGCCATAGGGAAAGCCGGTGCCGAAGGCGCGGGCGCTGGCGATATTGACGCCGTGGCGCATTGCCGCGCCCAGGCCGCCGCCGAGAAAGACAATCAGATAGGTCATGGCCTGTATCCTCGATTTTTGCGCCCTTTGAGCAGCAAAAGCCCCTGGTTGCCCGGGGTCAACCGGTATGGCGGTAGGCTGACTTGACATCCTCAGCCTTTGTCAATTATTGAGAGTGAACGTTCATTCTCATTTTGATGCGATGCACAAAGCAAGGCTCGGGCGGTCATAGGACGGCTGGGCGCGCAACACACACGGGACGCCATGCTGGAAACCAAGACCCAACGGCAATCCGATCGCCGGTCCGAGATCCTCGACGCCGCCGAGCGCTGCTTTGCCCGCGCCGGCTTTCATCGCGCCTCGATGCAGGACATCTGCGGCGAAGCGGCGATGAGCCCGGGCAATCTCTATCGCTACTTCCCGTCCAAAGAGGCTCTGATCGCCGGCATTTGCGAGCGCAACCGCGCCGAGGCGGTCGCAAGCTTTGTCCTGGTCGATGCCGCGCCGGAATTTTTCGAGGGACTTGCCGGCCTTGCGCGCCATCATCTGGTCGATCGCACCCAGGACGAGGTTGCATTGTGTTCCGAGATCATGGCCGAGAGCCGCCGTCACCCGGACATCGCCAAACTGTATCAAGACATCGAAAAGGATATCCGCGATCGCATCGCCGGCATGCTGAAGCAGGCGGCCGGCCGCGATGAGATCCGTCAGGACGTCAATCTCGACGCCGCCGCAAGCGTGCTGATGTTGCTCGGCGACGGCATGTCGTGGCGCCGCTCGGTCGATCCCAATTTTGACCCTGAAAAAGTCCTGCCGCTCATTCTGGCAATGGTGCGCGGTCTGTTGGCCAAGCCCGACGATGAAGCGCCTGCGCGTGGAGAAAAGTCATGATGAAATCCAGCCGCCTCACCGCCGTCGGCATGGTCGCTGCCGCTGTTCTGTGGATTGCCTCCGGCCATCTGCTGCCGCATGACAGCGCCGAGGGCGAAGCCGCCGTGCGCGCCAGCGAGGCGAAATCGCAGCCGCTGTTTCGCGTCGCGGTCACGCCGGCGACGGTCGCGCCGCACAGTCCGACGCTGACTTTGTCCGGCCGCACCGAAGCCGATCGCAAGGTCGCGGTCACGGCGCGCACCGGCGGCGTCCTAACCGAATTGCGCGTGAAGCGCGGCCAGCAGGTCAAACAGGGCGATATTCTCGCCGTTCTGTCCGACGATGCGCGCCTCGCCCAGGTAGCGCAGGCCGAAGCCCTGGTCGATCAGCGCAAGGCCGAACTCGACGCCAAGCGCACGTTGATCGCCAGTGGCGCGCTGCCCAAGCTCGATCTGGTCAATCTCGAATCCCAGTACAAGTCGGCGGAAGCCGCCCTCGGCATGGCGCGCGCGGAGCAGGAACGCAGCATCGTGCGTGCGCCCTGGGCCGGCGTGATTACCGACGTGCCGGCGGAAGTCGGAGGCGCCGCTTTCTCGATGGCCGGCAAGGAGATTGCGACTCTGGTCGCGCTCGATCCGATGCTGGCGGTGGTCGAGGTGTCGGAGCGCAAGCTTGCCGGCATAAAGGTCGGCGAAACGGCGGAAGTTCGTCTGGTCACCAACCAGACCGTCACCGGCCGCGTGCGGTATGTGTCGAGTTCGGCGAGCGCGACCACGCGCACCTACCGCGTCGAAGTCGAGATGGCCAACGCCGACGGCAAGATTCCGGACGGCATAACCGCCGAAGTGGTGGTGTCGCTGAAGGCCGTGCCGGCGGCCAAAGTGCCGCGTTCGGCGCTGACCATTTCCTCGGCCGGCGATATTGGCGTGCGGGTCGTTGACGGCGAGGACAAGGTGCAATTCGTGCCGGTCCGTATCGTCGAGGACCAGCAGGACACGATGTGGCTGTCCGGCATCACTGAGGGCGCGCGCGTCATCGTGCGCGGCCAGGACTTCGTGCGCGAGGGCCAGAAGGTCTCGACTGTCGATGCGGCGACCGAACGCGCCGCGAAATAGAAAAAGCAGACCGATATGACCGGCTTCATCAACTACGCCATCACGCATGCGCGCCTGACCTTGGCGACGCTGGCATTCCTGCTGGTCGCGGGCTTCATCGCCTATCAGACGATTCCGAAGGAAGCCGAGCCGGACGTCAAGGTGCCGATCATCTATGTCCAGCTCACGCAGCGCGGCATCAGTCCTGAGGACGCCGAGCGCCTGCTGCTGCGCCCGGTCGAGACGCAGTTGAAGTCGGTGTCGAACGTCAAGGAAATGCGCGCGACCGGCTATGAAGGCGGCGGTTACGTGCTGCTCGAGTTCGAAGCCGGTTTCAATGCCGACGCGGCGCTCGCCGATGTCCGTGCCAAGGTCGATCAGGCCAAGCGCGATCTGCCGAAGGATGCCGACGAGCCATCGGTGCAAGAGGTCAATCTCTCGCTCTACCCGGTGCTGGTGGTGACCTTGGCCGGCGAAGTGCCCGAGCGCTCTTTGCTGCGTATCGCGCGCAATACGAAGAATTCCATCGAACAGTTGCCCGGCGTGCTGAAAGCCGAATTGCGCGGCGCGCGCGACGAGGCCGTCGAGGTGACCGCCGAGCCGATGCTGATGAAGAGCTACGGCATTTCGATCGATCAACTGATCTCGATCACGCAGTCGTCCAACAGCCTGATCGCGGCGGGCGCTTTGGAAGGCGCCAGCGGCCGCTTCGCGGTTAAGGTGCCGGGCCTGATTGAGCGGCCCGAGGACATGCTGAAGATTCCCGTCGTTTCGACCGCGGGCGCCAGCGTGGCGCTGGGCGACATCGCAACCGTCCGGCCAACCTTCAAGGATGCGACCTCGATCACGCGGGTCAACGGCCAGTCGGCGATGGCCATCGAAGTGTCGAAGCGCACCGGCACCAATCTGATCGAAACGGTCGATGCCGTCAAAAAGCTGATTGCCACTCTGGAGAAGACCTGGCCCGAAGGCGTCAAGGTCGGCTTCACGCAGGATAAATCGAAGACCATCCGGCAGATGCTGGCGGATTTGCAGAACTCGGTCGCCACTGGCGTGCTGCTGGTGACGGTGATCATCCTGTTTGCGCTCGGCTTCCGCGCGTCGCTGTTCATCGGCATTGCTATCCCGGCGTCGTTTCTGGCTGGCGTACTCGGTCTTCAGCTCGCCGGGCTGACGGTCAACATCGTGGTGCTGTTCTCGCTGATTTTGGCGGTCGGCATGCTGGTCGATGATGCCATCATCGTCTCCGAATTCGCCGAGCGCCGCATGTCGGAAGGCATGCCGCCGAAGGAAGCCTACCGCACCGCGGCGGTGCGCATGGCGGGTCCGGTCATCGCCGCGACGGCGACCCGGGTTGCGGCGTTTTCGCCGCTGCTGTTCTGGCCGGGCATCGTCGGCGAGTTCATGATGTATATGCCGATCACGTTGATCGCGACTTTGTCGGCGTCTCTGGCGGTCGCGCTGTTTTTCACGCCGACGCTCGGCGCGCTGCTGGGGCGGGCTGCGCCTATCCCGCACGATGAGCGCGTCTCCGAGCGTGGCCCCTATATGCGCACGGTCAAGCTCGCGCTGCATCGGCCGGGTACGGTCCTGTTGCTGGCGCTGGGGCTGCTGGTGGCGGTGATCGGCGTCTACGGCAAGTTCGGCAAAGGCGTTGAGTTCTTCCCCGCGGTCGAGCCCGATTACGGCCAGGTCATCGTCCATGCGCGCGGCAATATCGCCCTCGACGAAAAGGATAAGGCTATCCGGCAAGCGGAGAAGGTCGTGCTGGCGACCCCCGGCATCAAGACCGTCTACACGCGCGTCGGCGAACAGCCGCGTGGCTCCAGCGAAATTACCGAGGACACGATCGGCGTCATTCAGTTTGAATTCGACGACTGGCAGAAGCGTGCCCCCGCGCATGAGATCATGGACAAGATACGTGCACAGACCAGCAAGATTGCCGGCATTCTGGTCGAGGTTACGGCGCCGCGCGCCGGCCCGCCGACCGGCAAGGCCATTCAAGTGCAGATCGCGGCGATCGATCCGGACAGGTTGCCCGAAGCGGCCAAGAAGGTGGCTGCCGTGCTTGCCCAGATGCCGGCGGTTCGCGATCTGGACGATGGCTTACCGCTGCCGGGTATCGACTGGAAAATCCAGGTCAACAAATCCGAAGCGGCAAAGTATGGCGCCAGCCTGGGCAGCGTCGGCAACGCCGTTCAGCTCGTCACCAATGGCGTCAAGGTCACCGAGTATCGCCCGTCGGATAACGACAAGGCCGTTGATATCATTGTGCGCTTCCCCGGCGACCGCCGCAGTCTCGACCAGATCGACGAATTGCGGGTGCAGACGACGGCCGGCTATGTGCCGATCGGCAATTTCGTCGAGCGGGTGCCGGCGGCGCGCGTCGGTTACATCAATCGCGTCAATGCGGCGCGGGTGATGACGGTCTCGGCCAATATCGCCGAGGGTGTGCAGAATGCCGTTGTGCAGAAGGAAGTCATCGACAGACTGGCCGGGACCCAACTCGGCGACGGCGTTACCTTCAAGCTCAAGGGCGAAGACGAAGAGCGCGAAAAGGCCGGCGCCTTCCTCGGCAAGGCTTTCGGCACCGCGATCTTCCTGATCTTCGCGATCCTGCTGGCGCAGTTCAACCGCTTCATCTCGGTCATATTGGTGCTGTCGGCGGTGGTCCTCTCGACCATCGGCGTGCTGCTCGGCCTGATGATCATGGGCCAGCCTTTCGGTGTGGTGATGACCGGTATCGGCATCATCGCCAACGCCGGTGTGATCGTGAACAACAACATCGTGCTGATCGACACCTACGACCGCCTGCGCCGCGAAGGGCAGAACGCCTATGATGCGATCATGGAAACCTGCCGCGAGCGCGCCCGGCCGGTGGTGCTGACGGCGGTCACCGCCATTCTTGGCGTTTTGCCGATCGCCTTCGGCATTAACCTGGATTTCATCGGCCGCGAGATCACGCATGGCGCGCCGGCGACGCAGTGGTGGATTTCGCTGTCGACCGCGATTGTGTTCGGGCTCGGCTTCGCCACCATCCTGACCTTGATCGTCACCCCGGCGGCGCTGATGGGTATCGCCAATCTGGCCGTCAAAAAAGAAATGTGGCTTGAACGCTGGCGCGACTACCGCGCTGCGCGGTGGCCGGCCTCGACACCGGCGGAGTAAAGCGCTCGCCATCGCTTTGAGCGTTTCGTCATTGTTTTTGGCAAGTCCACTGGCCGGCCGGGATTTTGCGCGAAACCTGCCCCGACGCGCGCGACTTAGTTAAGCAACTGAATTTATGAGATAATATTTTTACTTGCTGAAAATCTGAGCAGCTCCTCCCTATTGTGTGCATTGGCACACGACTTGCTCCTTCTGGCTGGGGCATCGGCTATCGCGTGGACGGATTTCGCCGCGCCGGTCGAAAGGAAAGCCAGCCATGATCCAGCTTGCAGCCGAACCGACACCGATTGCGATCGAACCCGCGCGCACCGCGCTGGTGATCATCGACATGCAACGCGACTTTCTCGAGCCGGGCGGCTTTGGCGAAAGCCTTGGCAACGACGTCGGCCTGCTGAAAGCCGCGGTCGAGCCGTGCCGGCAGGTGCTCGCCGCCGCGCGCAAGGCCGGCATGCTGGTGATCCATACCCGCGAGGGCCACAGCCCGGACATGAACGATGCGCCGCCGGCCAAGGTCGAGCGCGGGGCGCCATCGAAGCGCATCGGCGACGTCGGGCCGATGGGGCGCATTCTGATTCAGGGCGAACCGGGTCACGACATCATCCCGGAGCTTTATCCAATCGCCGGCGAGCCGGTGATCGACAAGCCCGGCAAGGGCGCGTTCTACGCCACCAATCTCGGCCTGATCCTGGCCAATCGCTCAATCGAAAATCTTCTGGTCTGCGGCGTCACCACGGAAGTCTGCGTCAACACCACGGTGCGCGAAGGCAACGACCGCGGCTTCCGCTGCATCGTGCTGGCGGATTGCTGCGGCTCGTATTTCCCGGAGTTTCACAAGATGGGTCTGGCGATGATCAAGGCGCAGGGCGGCATCTTCGGCTGGGTCTCCGGCTCGCAACAACTGCTGGCGGCGATGTCGGCAACGCAAAGGGCGGCCTGAATCGCAAAGCGCGGCTTCGTCAATCCGGTTCATCGATCAATGGGGGAGTAAAACAGATGGCAACGACAACGACTTTCAAACCGACACTCTGGACGCCGGGTGACTGGAATGCCTTCTTCGGCTTCGGCACCAACATTCTGGTCAACATGCTGGTGCTGACCGGCCTGTTGCGTTTCGTCATCAAGATGCCGGACTCGATCGTCTTCGGCCGCATCCTGCCGGCGCTCGGCCTGATGATGTGTCTGAGTACGTTTTACTACGCGTACCTCGCTTATGATCTGGCCAAGAAGACCGGCCGCAGCGATGTCTGCGCCATGCCGTCCGGCGTGTCGGTGCCGCATATGTTCATCGTTACCTTCGTCATCATGCTGCCGATCGCGATCACGACCGGCGATCCCATCAAGGGCTGGGAAGCGGGCCTGGTCTGGGTGTTCTTTCAGAGCTTCATCCTGATGATCGGCGGCTTCATCGCTCCCTTCATCCGCAAGGTGACGCCGCGCGCCGCGCTGCTCGGTACGCTCGCCGGCGTCTCAATTACATTCATCTCGATGCGGCCGGCGCTGGAAATGTTCATGACGCCGGTCATCGGCCTGACCTGCTTCGCCATCATCATGGTGAGCTGGTTCGGCGGCTATAAATACCCGAAGAACATTCCGGCGGGCCTGGTCGCCATCGCGGTCGGCATGTTGATCGCATGGGGCTCGACTTTGTTCGGCGCCGGCATCGGCGGCGTCAGCGTCGCCGGCGTCAAGGCGGCGTTCTCCAGCTTCGGCTTCTCGGTGCCGTTGCCGGCCTTCGATCACGTGTTCTCGGGCTTCCAGTATCTCGGCGTCATTCTGGTCACCGCCATTCCCTACGGCATCTACGATCTGGTCGAGGCGATGGACAACGTCGAATCGGCGGAAGCCGCCGGCGATCATTATCCGACCACGCGCGTGCTGACCGCCGATGGTGTCGTCAGCCTGATCGGCTGTCTGATGGGTAACCCGTTCATCAACGCGGTCTATATCGGCCATCCCGGCTGGAAAGCGATGGGCGGCCGCATCGGCTACTCTGCGGCGACCGGCGTGATGGTCATCGTGCTGTCGTGGTTCGGCGTCATCTCGCTGTTGCTGGCGATTGTGCCGGTGGTCGCGATCTCGCCGATCCTTTTGTATATCGGCATGCTGATCTGCGCGCAGGCGTTCCAGACCACGCCACGCGAACATGCGCCGGCGGTTGCCCTGTCCCTGACGCCGCATCTCGCGGCCTGGGCGACGGTGCTTCTCGGTGGCGCGCTTGGCGCGGCGGGCATGAACTTCGGCGCCCAGCACGCTCCGGAGTTCGTCGGCAAGATGGCGCAGAACGGCGTGCTGTTCCACGGCCTTGAAGTGATGGGCGGCGGTTCGATCCTGACCGGGCTGGTGCTTGGCGCCATCGCGGTGTTCGTCATCGACCGCAAGTTCGTCAACGCCTCGGCCTTTTCGCTCGCCGGCGCGGTGCTGACCTATTTCGGATTTATGCACGGCGAAGCAGTCGGTATCGGCGGCGGCTTTGGCGTCACGCCATCGGTGACGCTTGCCTATCTGATCGTCGCCGGCTTCCTGTTCGCCATATCGAAACAGCCGGCTTTCGCCACGATGCCGGCAAAGGCGGTACCGGCGGAATAATAGAACTCCTGACGATCCGCTGACGTCGCACGGCTTTGGCCGCCGGTCCTTATTGGGTCGGCGGCCATTTTCGTGGCGTCGGTCGATGGGCTTATCGGCGCAAGGCGCGCGGGCTATAGTTCGCGGCGGCGTCTCGTCCGCCGCCTCGCCAAGCCATTTCGTCGGGTCAAATTGAATCAAACTCAATCGCCACGCCGCCGCCGGCGCGCTTTCGACTGGTCGACAGCGGCGATCGCCGCGCTTTCGATTTCAGCCGCGCTGTTTGTTTTCTGGCGGGATGGCGCGGAGCAATTTCTGACCGTCCTCGACAGCGACCTGATGCTGTTTGCCGCGATGCTGCCCAAGGTGCTGGCCGGCTGCTGCATTGGCGCTTTCGTGACGCTGTTGTTGCCGCGTGAAATGGTGGCGCGCTGGGTCGGCCATGAATCCGGCATGGCCGGGCTGGCGATCGCCACGGCTTTCGGCTTCATCCTGCCGGGCGGACCTTTCACTGCCTATCCGGTGGCGGGCGCGTTTCTGCTGGCCGGCGCGGATGCCGGCACGGTGGTGGCCTTTATCGTCAGTTGGACGGTGATCGGCTATACGCGCGCACTGGTCTGGGAACTGCCGTTCTTCGGCTCCGACTTCGTGCTGTGGCGCATGGTCATGGCGTTGCCGCTGCCTATTTTGGCCGGCGTATTGGCGCGCATCGCGGTGCGCGCCGGCTTTCCGGTCAACGCGCCCGATGACGAGGCGCGCAAGGAACCATGACTTTCGTTATCAATATCCTGTTATGGCTGTTTGTCGGCGTGCTGGCGCTGGTCGCGGCCCTGCGCGGCCGCCTCTTGTTGCATGAAGGTCTGCGCACCGGCGTCATCGAATTCCTGCATTTGTTGCCGCGCATCGGCATCGGCGTCATTGGCTCCGGCTATATCGCCGAAGTCTTGCCGAAGGAGCTGATCGCGCCGTGGCTTGGTCCGGAATCCGGACTGACGGGCGTGCTGATTGCAATGCTGGCTGGCGCGCTGACGCCGGGCGGGCCGGTGGTCGGCTTTGCCATCGGCGCCGCGGCGCTGAAGGGCGGCGCCGGCGCGCCGCAGGTCATCGCCTATTCGACCGCCTGGGCGCTTTATGCGGTACACCGTCTGGTGCTGTACGAAGTGCCGATGATGCCGCCGCGCATCGTCTGGCTGCGGGCTCTGGTTTGTCTGCCTTTGCCGCTGCTCGCCGCGGCATTGGCCATTTTAATCGGCAAGCCCTAGGCCTTCAGGCCCGCGCCGCTGGCTTCCAGTTCATCGGCAATCGCGCCGTTCAAGACGTCTTCAAGCTTCTGCAATATGCGCGCGGCGACGATGCCATCGTAAATGCGATGATCCCAGTGAAGCAGCAATTCCATGGTGCGGTCGGCGCGCACCATGCCGTAGGAAATCAGGTTCGGGCCCGGTGCATTGGCGACGACCGTTTCCGACCCCAGTGAAGCGATCGAGGTGATTGCGATCGTTCCGAAATGATTGGCGCGCTGCCGCCCGATACTCAATGCAAAGGCCCACACCAGCCGCCGCAACGGCAAAGGCAGGCGCATGATCTTGAACAGGCGTTTGAGCGCCGGTACCTCATCGAGCGGCGCATTCTTGCCCCGCTGGAGAATTGCTTCAACCTCGGCCAGCGGCATCTCGTCCGCGGCGCCGAGCTTCAAGAACAGCGGCACCTCCTTGTCGAAGCTGTCGCGAATGATGGTTGCCATAACGACGCTTTGCGGCAATTCGTAAAAATGCGGCCATGGCCAGCGCAAATAAAATGTTCGCAGCCATGCTTCCTCCCGCGCCACCAGGCAGAAGGCCTTGGCCATGATTGGTGTCCAGCCAGGGCGCACCGCGAGTTTGGCGCGGGCCTGCACCAGCCGGTCGAGTTTCATCGTCCGCCTGACGACGACCAGCGGCACGGAAGCGTGCATCAGATCGATTACCAGTCTGCGGGCCACGCTGATCGATTTGAATTTGCCTCGCATACTGCTCCTGGTGCCCCGATTGCTTCGCGCGCAGATTTATTGAAATTCGGCGATATGTAAACTGCGGGGCAGGACTAATGCACGGCCGCGCCGCTGCGCGGCATGATCGCGCCGCGGTGGCGGATCACTTTGCCGGCCAGGAGATGCGCCGCCGTCACAGCCTCAATCGCGTTGCGCCCGGCAAGGCGGGCCGCGAGATAGCCGGCATTGAAGCCGTCGCCGGCGGCGGTCGTATCGACCGGCGTGACAATCTCCGGCACCGGCACCATGTCGCGGGACGCGGCGCTCGCCAGCAGCGCTCCGTTCGCTCCGTTCTTGACGGCGATTTCGTTGACGCCGAATGCCCGCAGGCGTTCGACGGTTGCCTCGGGCGACGGATCGCCCCACAGCACCGCCTCGTCGTCAAAAGCCGGCAGGGCGATATCGACGCGCTTGAGCGTCTCGGCAAAAACCGTGCGCGCCCGCGCGAGATCGCCGCGCCAGCCATCGGCGCGGAAATTGCCATCGAAGGCGATCGTCACGCCGGCGGCGCGCGCGAGTTCGAGCGCCGCCAGAAAGCGGCCGAGTCCCGCGTTGGAATAGAGCGACAGTGTGATGCCGGAAAAATAAATCAGCCGCGCAGCGGTCAGCGCGGCGGCGGTCACGCTCCAGTTCGGCAGCTCGAACAGGTCGCGTGCCGGCGCGGTGTCACGCCAGACATGGTTGCGGCGCTCGCCCTTCAAATTGGCGTCGATCATGGCCAGCGCCGGCAGGCGCCCGGCGACCCGCGTGATCAGGTCGGTGCCGATGCCTTCGGCGGCGGCGAGGGAGACGATGGCATCGGAATAAGGATCGTCGCCGAGCGCGGTGGCGAAAGCGGTCGGCTGGCCGGCGCGTGCCAGATAGATCGCGGTATTGAACGCATCGCCGGAACTTGCGAGGGCAAAGCGGCCATCGCCGCCGCGCGCCAGTTCGATGGTCGCTTCACCGACGCAGACGGCCCATTTCGCGGCTTCGCTCATGCCCCTGCCTATCACGGAGGCACTCGCGGCGTCACCCGTGAGACGGCCCACGAGGTCATTCCGGCCCTACACAGTCGACAAATGTGTTAAAATCGGGCACGGAGGTCACCGTCCAACGGCGGGGGCCCGGGACATACGGCCGGATCAACGGCAAACCAAAAATGACCGCCGGTCGCTTTGCGCCGGCGGCTACGGGGGGACGATGTCCAGCGACGTCAAACACGATTCCGATTCCGCGATTTCGGCGGAGGCCCTGCGCAAGGCGGAAGAATACGTCCAGCAGGAAGAGGGCGCCGGCAACCGCCTCACCGGTTGGGCGGGCATCGTCGTCACCGGCCTCGCCGTGGCGATGACCCTGTTCCATCTCTATGCCGCCTACGACATCATCCCGACCCAGGCGCTGCGCTATACGCATGTCGGCTTCGTGCTTGTGCTGAGTTTTCTGCTGTTCCCGCTGGCCAACCGGTTTCGCAACCGCATCGAATGGTTCGACGTCATTGCCGGCATGCTCGCCGTCGCCATCATGGTTTACGCGCTCTGGGGCGGCGACGATTTCACCGACCGCGCCGCCGTGCCGGAAAAGTGGGACGTCATTCTGGGCATCGCGCTGATCGTGCTGGTGCTGGAAGCGGCGCGCCGAACCACCGGACCGATCATGCCGATCGTCGCCGTGCTGTTCATTCTCTATGCGCTGCTCGGCGACTATCTGCCGCCGCCCTGGACGCACCGGCCTTACGACCTGCCGCGCCTGATCGGCCATCTGTTCATTACGCTCGAGGGCATCTTTGGCGTTGCCGTCGATGTGTCGGCGACCTTGATCATCATGTTCACGATCTATGGCGCCATTCTCCAGCATTCCGGCGCCGGCAAGTTCTTCATCGACTTCTCGCTCGCGGTGATGGGCAACAAGCCCTCGAGCGCCGGGCGCGCGGTGGTGGCCTCGTCGTTTCTGCTCGGCGGACCGTCTGGCTCGGGTGTTGCGACCACGGTGATGATCGGCACGGTGTCGTGGCCGATGCTCAAGAAGGCGGGCTTCGAGGCCAATGCCGCCGGCGGCCTGCTGGCGGCCGGCGGCCTCGGCGCCATCATCTCGCCGCCGGTGCTGGGCGCGGCGGCGTTCCTGATCGCCGAGTTTCTCAAGATCAGCTATCTCGACGTGATCTGGATGGCGGTCATTCCGACGCTGCTCTATTACGCATCGCTTTTGTTCATGGTCGAACTCGATGCGTCGCGTTTCGGTGCGCGCGAGGTGATCTTCAAACAGGACATGCCGCTCGGGCAGATGGTGAGGCGCTACGGCTTCCACTTCGTTTCGCTGATCGCGGTCGTGATATTCATGGTGGTCGGCTATTCGCCGATGCTGTCGGTTTTCTATTCCACCATGCTGGCTTTCGTCATGAGCGCGCTGGCGCCCGAGACGGCGCTGGGGCCGCGCAAGCTGCTCATACCGCTGCTGGTCGTCGGTGTCGTCGCCGCCTTCGGAAACATGATCCCGGGTCTCGACAAATCGGCATTCACCGCATTGTTCGATTCCTATTTTCCGCTTCTGGTCCTGCTGTCGCTGGCGGGTTTGGCGATGTTCGGCCTGACCGAAGCCGGTCAGCGCGTCGTGCCGTCGTCGAAGCGGCTTACCGCCGCGATGGCCGACGG
>CANKBJ010000019.1 GCA_947479905.1 Bradyrhizobiaceae bacterium | reverse complement strand
TTTGGTCTTGGAAATATTGGCGGCGTCGGCCTCGCCCTTGGCGCGGGCGAGCGCCACGTTGAGCAATGTCAGTTCCTCGGTGCGCTCGCGCACGCGCCGCTCCAGCGTTTCGTTGGAGCGCTCGAGCGCCTCGGCGGCTTCGACGCTCGCCGTGATGTCGGTGAAGGTGGTGACGATGCCGCCATCCGGCATGTGGTTGGCGCGCACCTCGATCACCATGCCGGCCTCGGCGAAGCGCTCCATGAACAATTCCTTGCCGGAGACGTAGCGCTCGATCTGCGCGCGCACGAAGTCTTCTATGCGATCCGGCGGGACGTCGCCGCGCTGACTGTTGAAGCGCAGAATGTCGGCGAGCGCCACGCCGACACGGATCAGGCTCGGCGGCAGATCGAGAATTTCACCGAACTGCCGGTTCCAGCAGATTAACTGCAAATCGCGGTCGAACACCGCGATGCCCTGACGCACATGGTCGAGCGCGGTCTGCAATATTTCGAGGTTGTACTGGATCGCCGCGTTGGCGTCGTCCAACAGCTTCAGCGCTGCCTTGGTCGAGACCGAACGCTTGCGCAACAGAAGCGACAGCACGAGCCGCGATGAGGCGCCGCCAATGGCGGATGAAAGAATATGCTCGGCGTGGCGCACCAGGCGGAAGTCTGCCTCGTCCTTGGCCTCCATGCTGATGCGGTGGGTCTCGGCGAAGGTTTCCAGGGCGCCGCGCGTGCGTTCCTCGCCGAGATAACGGGCCACCGTGGTGACGAGTTCCTCGACCGTCACCGAGGAGCGCCACAGCCGGAAGCTCGGCGTGATCGGCGTCAGATCCGACGGAACGAAGGTGTTGGCCTGCATGCGCTCGATCGGCGACGGCTCGCGGCGCAACGAGAAGCCGACATAGCAAAGCACGTTGACCGCCAGGCTCCAGACCACGCCGTGCACCAGAGGCGACAGGCTGAGGCCGAGCATATGTTGAGGCCGCAGCATAGCGATGCCCCACGGACCATCGGTGAGAATGTGCCGGCCAATGAAGCCGATGTCGGCGAAGGTTGGCAGCAGCAACGTATAGGCCCAGATGGCGATGCCGGCGGTCATGCCGGCAATGGCGCCG
Source organism: Bradyrhizobiaceae bacterium (assembly GCA_947479905.1). Taxonomy (GTDB): domain Bacteria; phylum Pseudomonadota; class Alphaproteobacteria; order Rhizobiales; family Xanthobacteraceae; genus Pseudolabrys. The sequence goes on along the minus strand of CANKBJ010000019.1, from coordinate 33,827 downwards.
GCGGCGGTGGCGCGCCGCCAGAACAGGCCGCCGAAAAAGGCCGGCGCCAGTTGCGCGACCGCGGCGAAGGCCAAAAGGCCGATGGAGGCGAGTTGCGCCTCGCCGGCGGCGCGATAGTACAAATAGGAGAGCAGCAGGATGGCGAAGATCGCCAGCCGCCGCACCATCAGCAGCAGCTTGCCGATATTCTCGCGGCCCGACAGCAGGCCCTCGCGCCGTTGCAGCACCAGGGGCATGATCAGGTCGTTCGACACCATGATCGACAGAGCGACCGATTCGACGATCACCATCGCGGTCGCCGCCGACAGGCCGCCGACAAAGGCGGCGATGGTCAAAACGTAGGAGCCGGTCTGCAACGGCAGCGCCAGAACGAACATGTCGCTGTCGACCGTGCCGGGCGGGAAGGTCAACAGGCCGGCCAGCGCGATCGGCACCACGAACAGATTGATCAGCACCAGATAGATCGGAAACAGCCAGACCGCGCGCTTGATCTCGTTCTCGTTGTTGTTTTCGACCACCGCGACGTGAAACTGGCGCGGCAGCAAGATGATCGCCATGAACGATAGCAAAGTCGTGACGATCAGCGCATCGAAAGCCGGTTCGCGCGTGAACAAAGCGGAGGTTGCCGGACTGGCGCGCGCCGCCTCGAATAGCGCGCCCGGTCCGCCGAACATCCAGAAGGTCACGAAGATTCCGACCGCGAGGAAGGCGAACAGTTTGACGATCGACTCGGTGGCGATGGCCAGCATCAAGCCGTCCTGATGCTCGGTGGCGTCGATATGGCGCGTGCCGAACAGCACGGCGAAAGTCGCCATCGACAGCGCGACGAACAAAGCGATGTCGCCGAGCAGCGGCCGGGTCAGGTCGCTGATCGGCGTGATGTGGGCGAGGATGGTTTCCAGCGACGACGACACCGCTTTGAGCTGCAGCGCGATATACGGAATGGTGCCGACGATGGCGATCAGCGCGACCACGGCGGCGACCGCCTGGCCCTTGCCGTAACGCGCGGCGATGAAATCGGCGATCGAGGTGATGTTCTGCGCCTTGGCCAGCCGGACGATGCGCACCAAGAGCGGCGAGAACAGGCCGATCATCAGCACCGGGCCGATATAGATGGTGAGAAATTCGTAGCCGGTGCGCGAGGCCGAACCGACCGAGCCGAAGAACGTCCACGACGTGCAATAGATCGCCAGCGACAGCGGGTAGATCATCAGCCGCGCGCGGCCCTCGCGGCCGAGCAGGCCTTGCCGCGTCGGCGGACCGCCGGCGACGCCTTCTTGCGCGCGGGTGCGGTCGCCATAGCTGGCGACCAGAAACAGCAGGCCGATATACCCAAGCGCCACCGCGATGACGACCCAGCCCTGCAGCATGCGCGCTCCGGAAACCCAAGCTAAATTTCAGCGTTGGTTGCGATTTTAGCTCTGTCGCGGGCTTTTAGATAGCGCCTCGCCAGCCCGCCCGCCGGTGCGGTGCGGCAAAGCGCCCTGACGTGGGTCAAAGACTCGCGCTATCGCTGGTCTAAGCTGCGTTTAAAGCTCAAGACCGGGTGGGGACGTTTCAGTCATGGCGACGACCGGCAATGCAACGCCTTTGATCGCGCTCGATGCCGTCGTTCTCGACACCGAGACGACCGGGCTGGAGCCGTCCAAGGCGCGTATCATCGAGATCGGCACGGTGCCGCTGAAGGGTGGAAGGCTCGCCGAGAGCGCGGGCCAGCGTCAACTGGTCAATCCCGGCATGGAGATACCGGAGGCGACGACGCGCATTCACAAGATCGACGACGCCATGGTGGCGGACGCACCGGCTTTCGCCGCCGTCTGGCCGGACCTGGCCTCGGCAATGTCAGGCACGATCCTGATCGGCCACACTTTGGGTTTCGATCTCGCGGTGCTCAAGCGCGAATGCGAGCGCGCCGGCTTGCCGTGGAATGCGCCGCGCACCCTCGATACGCGGCTTCTGGCGCAGGTCGCCGAGCCGCATCTCGGCGGCTACACGCTCGAGCATCTGGCCAGTTGGCTCGGTGTCACGGTGGAGGCGCGCCATTCCGCGCTTGGCGATGCGATCCTGACCGCGAAAATATATCTGGCGCTGCTGCCGAAACTGCGCGCCGGCAATATCCGCACTCTGGCCGAAGCCGAAAAGGCCTGCCTGGCGCTGACCGGCGTACTCGACGAGCAGCATCGCGCCGGCTGGGAGGAGGCGGTGGCGGCGCCGCATACCCGCGCCGAGGCGTCGCTCGCCCGCATCGACGCCTATCCCTACCGGCACCGCATTGCCGACGTCATGACCGCGCCGGTGAAATTCATCGCCGGCGACAGTCTCCTGGGCGATGCGCTCAACCGCATGGCGCGCGAGAAAATATCGTCGCTTTTAGTCGGCCCCGCGGGTGCCGCGCCTGACGCGCGCCTGCGCCTGCGCCTGCGCGACACCGGCATCGTCACCGAACGCGATATGCTGCGCGTCATCAGCGAACATGGCCCGGCGGCGCTTGACCGTGCCGTGTCGGAATTCGCCAGCAAGCCGCTGGTGTCGCTGCCGTCGGCCGCCTTCGTTTATCGCGCGCTCGGCCGCATGAGCCGGCTCAAGCTGCGCCATCTGGCCGTCGAGGACGACAACGGCAATGTCTGCGGCATGGTCACATCGCGCGACCTGCTGCGGTTGCGCGCGCAGGAAGCCGCCATCCTCGGCGACGCGCTCGACGAGGCCGACGACATTCCGGCTTTGGGCAAAGCCTGGGCGCTATTGCCACGCGCGGCGGCGGGCCTTGCCGCCGAAGGCGTCAGCGCCCGCGACATCGCCGCGGTGATCTCGCGCGAACTCGGCGCCTTGACGCGCCGCGCCGGCGTACTCGCCGAACGCAGGATGCTGGCCGACGGGCAGGGCGCGCCGCCCTGCGCTTTTGCTTTGTGCGTGCTCGGCTCGGCCGGCCGCGGCGAGAGCCTGCTGGCAATGGATCAGGACAACGCCCTTGTGTTTGCCGATGGCGCGCCGGGCTCCGAAGCCGATCAATGGTTCGCGCATTATGCGTCGATCGTCGCCGACATTCTGCATGAAGTCGGCGTGCCTTATTGTTCTGGCGGCGTCATGGCCAGGAACGAGGCCTGGCGCGGCTCGATGGAAACCTGGCGCGCACGTGTCGCCGACTGGATCGCGCGCTCGAATCCGGCCGATCTGTTGTCGGTCGATATCTTCTTTGATCTTGTCGGCGTGCATGGCGACGCCGCCATGGCCAGCGAATTGTGGCGCGTCGGTTTCGAGATGGCGCAAGGAAATGCCGGATTCGCCAAATTGCTGGCGGAATCCTCCGGCTCGGTTGCGTCCGGCATCACCATGCTTGGTGGCATTCGCACCGAAAACGGCCGCATCGATCTCAAGCGCGCTGGCCTGTTCGGCATTGTGACGCTCGCGCGCGTGCTGGCGATACGCCATCACTGGCTGGAACGGTCGACGCCGGCGCGGCTCACGGCGGCGCGAACGCTTCAGCGCAGCGAAGACGACATCACGGCGCTGTTGCACGCGCAGGGCGATTTCCTCGATCTCATTCTGTCGCAGCAACTGGCCGACATGGCCAATGGCCTGCCGCCCGGCAACAAGGTCGAGGTCAAGCGGCTGTCGCGCGAAGGACGCGCCCGCCTGCGCACCGCGCTGGGCGCGGTCGGGGCGCTCGAAACGCTGACCCGCGACCTGCTGTTTTAGCGGGACGCTTTCCCTATCCGGCATTTGACGTTGGCCTGGCCACGCGCCATTGATCGGCAACGAACCGTGGTGCCGGTGCGCTTCCCGGTCGCTCGGTGAACCGTCCGCCGAAAGTCACCTGCCTTTGTCAGCGCCGTTCCTCAATCGAATCCTGGGTTTCCGCGACGTTGCCGAGACGCTGGTCTTTGCCGCCGCCGGCGGGCTGACCTTCGGTCTTCTCGGGATGCCGGCCGGGTACCTGTCGGGCGCGCTTCTGGTGGTCGCTTGCGCCGCGCTTGGCGGCCGGCCGATGCGTATTCCTGCGCCTATGCTGCGGGTCTTGCTGGTGCTCATCGGCATATCGCTCGGCGCCGTCGTGACGCCGGAAACCCTGCGCGGCATGGCGACCTATCCGATCAGCATCGGCATTTTGATCGTCGCCAGCGCCGTCATCAGCGTTGTCGGCACGCAGTACCTGCGCACGGTGCATGGCTGGGATACGGTCACGGCCTATCTGGCCGCGGCGCCCGGCGGCCTGTCGCAGGTGATGGCGCTGGCCATCGAACTGAAAGCCGATGTGCGGGCGGTCGCCATCGTGCAGACCATCCGCGTCGTCATTATCGCCGTCGGCTTCCCCGCCCTGCTGGCGGTGCTGGGACTCGCCGGCGAGTCACAACGCAGCCTCGGAGGCAGTTTCGAATTCGCGCAACTCGACGAACTCGCCATTCTGGTCGCCGCCTCGACGGCGATTGCCTATATCGCCCATCGCATCCATTTTCCCGGCGGCCTTTTGTTCGGCGCCATGCTGACCTCGGCGGCGCTGCACGGCACCGACACGCTGCATGTCGTGCTGCCGTGGTGGGTGACCTATACGGTGATGATCGCCTTCGGCGCGGTGTCCGGCTCGCGATTCGCCAATACGCCGCTGCGCATGCTGCTGCATTACGTCGGCGCAGCCTTCGGCTCGTTCGCCACCGCGCTGGCCATCACCGCGGTCTTCGCCGCCATTCTGGTGCAGGTGCTGACGGTGCCGCTCGCAGAAGTGATGATCGCCTACGCGCCGGGCGCGGTCGATGCGATGCTGCTCCTGGCGCTCGCGCTCAGTCTCGACCCGGTCTATGTCGGCGCGCATCACCTGACGCGCATCTTCTTTGTGCTGCTGACCATGCCGTTCGTGGTGCGCCGCCAGGCGCGGGCGCTCAACCGCATCGACGACGCGGCCAAGCCGCCATCCCCGCCGAAGCCGCGCCCGCCATTTCAGGATTGAGATTTACTCCGCCGCCAGTTGCTGGCGCCGCTTCGGCAATTGCAGCCGTTCCCAGACGTCGACCAGCGCTTCGGCCAGTTGGTCGATCAGCGCGTCGTCGTGATAGGGCGACGGCGTGATGCGCAGGCGTTCCTCGCCGCGCGGCACGGTCGGATAGTTGATAGGCTGGATATAAATGCCATGGTCGGCCAGCAGCATGTCGCTCGCCGCCTTGCACTTCTCGGCATCTCCAATCAGCACCGGCACGATATGCGTCGTCGATGGCATCACCGGCAGCCCGGCGGCGTTGAGCACAGCCTTGACGCGCGCGGCGCGGTCCTGATGGCGGTCGCGCTCCCATTGCGATGTCTTGAGATGCTTGATGGCTGCGGTCGCCGCCGCGCAAATCGCCGGCGGCAGCGCCGTGGTGAAGATGAAGCCCGGTGCGTAGGAGCGCACCGCGTCGATCAGCGCGGCCGAGCCGGTGATATAGCCACCGAGACAGCCGAATGCCTTCGCCAGCGTGCCTTCGATGACGTCGATGCGATGCGCGGCATTGTCGCGCTCGGTGACGCCGCCGCCGCGCGGGCCGTACATGCCGACCGCGTGGACTTCATCGACATAGGTCATCGCATTATATTTGTCGGCGAGATCGCAGATCGCGTGGATCGGCGCGATGTCGCCGTCCATCGAATAGAGACTCTCGAAAATAATCAGCTTCGGCCGCGCCGGATCGGCGGCTTTCAGCAGTTCCTCAAGATGCGCGACATCGTTGTGACGCCAGACCTGCTTGTCGCAGCCGGCCTGCCGCACGCCTTCGATCATCGAATTGTGGTTGAGCGCGTCCGACAGGATCAGGCAGTTCGGCAGCAGCTTGGCGATGGTCGGAATGCCGGTCTGGTTCGAGACATAGCCCGAGGTGAACAGCAGCGCCGCTTCCTTGCCGTGCAGGTCGGCGAGTTCGCGCTCCAACTCGACCAGCGGATGGTTGGTGCCGGCGATGTTGCGGGTGCCGCCGGCGCCGGTGCCCATGCGGGCGGCGACATCGACCATGGCGCCGATCACCTGCGGGTGCTGGGCCATGCCGAGATAATCGTTGGAACACCAGATGACGACGTCGCGCTTGCCCTCGGGCGAGTGCCAGTGCGCGTGCGGGAACCGGCCGGCGATGCGCTCGAGATCGGCGAAAACGCGGTACCTGCGCTCGTCGCGCAATTTGTCCAGCGCCGACACGAAGAAGTCATTGTAATTCATTGCTGTTCCGCTTTCCCGCACCAGCGTCGCCACCGCTTTTTAGAGCGGTTACAGACCCTTTGTATAGGCGAAATTGGCCTTATTCCAAAGTGCGGGCATTGACGGAAATCAAGCTTTAGCGCGGCGTAAAGGCCGTCAGATCGATAAAACCGCGCATTCCGGCCAGCATCAGCGCGCCGATATGCAATTGCAGGGGAAATTCGCCGGAAAAAATCATGGCTGCCAGTTCATCCGGGCTGACCAGATTGAGTTCGATGCCGGCCTCGATAGTCTGGCCGGCCGGGCGAGAACCGGCCTCGACGAAAAACGAATGCACTCTGTTCGACAGCCGGGCGGTGCAGGGTGAGTGGATGCCGAGCGCATGCACGGCCTTGGACGGATAGCCGGTCTCCTCCAGGAGTTCGCGCTCGCAGGTGGCGGCCGGGTCCTCGCCTTCGTCGACCAGGCCGGCCGGCAGTTCCCAGGTGTGGCGTTCCAGCGCCGGGCGGTATTGGCGCACGATCGGGATGCGTCCATCCGGCGTCAGCGCGACGATGGCGATGTAATCCTGCTGGCCGACGGCGTGGTAAAGCTCGGTGGTGCCATTCTTGTAGGCCACCTCGCGCTCGATCACTTTCATCCAGGGCGAGACCTCGATGGTGCGGCGGGATTTGATCTTCGGGAATTCGCCCATGGGTGGACACTAGCCGTCATTCCGGGACGGCGCAAAGCGCCGGACCCGGAATCCAGGGCCGGGCGCGAGGTTTTTATGTGGCTCTGGATTCCGGGTTCGCGCTAACGCGCGCCCCGGAATGACAGCAAATTACAAAAACCGTGGCACCGGCAGCGGCGTGATCAACTGGCCCTTGTAGCCCTTGGCGCGCAGCTTCGGCGCCAGTTCGTCGGCGATGTGCCAGGAGAAAATGATTGCCGCTTCCGGCTGATCCTCGAACAGCCTCGTCTCATCGACCACCGGTATCGCGGTGCCCGGCATGCATTTGCCGATCTTCAGCGAGCCGGGAATTTCGCAGACATAGTCGATGATGCCGTCGTCGAGGCCGACATAGTTGAACAAAGTCGAGGCGCGCGACGGTGCGCTGATGCCGACGACGCGGGCGTTCTTTTCCTTGAGATCGCGCAGCATCGACAACAGCCGCAGCTTCGACAGCAGCACGTCGTGCTTGAACTCTTTTAATCTCTTGGCCATCGCCTCGCCGCGCGGCTCGGCGTCCAGCATCTTCTGCACGCTGGCTTCGATTTTGTGCTGGCCCTTGCGCCCCGCATAAACGCGGATCGAGCCGCCGTGGCTCGGGATCGGCCGGGCGTGGAACACTTCGAGACCGTGCATTTCGAGGAGGTGCTTGAGGCTTGCCACCGAATAATAACGCAGATGCTCGTGATAGACGGTGTCGTATTGCAGCGTGTCGAGCAGGCCGATGAGGTAATGCGATTCGGAAATGAACACGCCGTCGTCGCTGAGCATCTCGACGATGCCTTCGACGATCGCGTGTACGTCCTCGATATGGGCAAAGCAGTTCGCCGCGGTGATCAGCTTGGCCGGGCCGTGCGAGGCAAGGACTTCCTTGGCCGCGGCCTTGCCGAAATAGCGCTTGATGGTCGGAATGCCGCGCGCATTGGCGATGTCGCCGACATCGGTCGGCTCGATGCCGAGGATGCGATTGCCGGCCTTCTGGAAGTTCGAGATCAGCGTACCGTCATTGGAGCCGATATCGACGACGAGATCCTTCTCGGTCAGCCCGAGCATCGCTGAGCTTTCGCGCTGCAGTTCAGCGAAGTTGTCGCGCAGCAATTTGGTGGTGCCGCTTGTGTAGGGATACTCCGGCGGAAAGATAATGACTGGATCGACGGCCAGCCCAAGCTGCACCAGGTCGCATTCGCGGCAATGCAAAAGGTCGGTCGGAAACCACGGCTGCTGGCGGGCGACCGCCCCGATCGGCACCATCTGGTTGACCGGCGGCATGTAGCCGAGCGACAGCACGGCATCGAGCTTCTCCGAACCGCAGATCTGGCACTGTTCGACCGGGACGCTGCCGCCGGTGCCGGCGCCGCGCGCGATTTTGGTGGGGCCTACCAAGTGAAGTCTCCTTGCAACGTTGTCATTCCGGGACGGTCCGCGGGACCGGACCCGGAATCCAGACACGACCTACCCCGCTTCTGAATTCCGGGTTCGCGCTGGCGCGCGCCCCGGAATGACGGTTAGATTTTCGGCGCCAAGTCGGCGTTTTTCCAGTACCAGTCGAGGGTGGGCTTGAGGCCCTGATCGAGCGACACGGCGGGCTTATAACCGAGTGCCGCCAATTTAGAAATGTCGGGGCAGCGGCGCGGCGTGCCGCCGGCCTGCAATTTGCCGGGCACGATCTCGATGTTGCGGCCGGCGGCGGCGGCGACCTTGCGCGCCACCTGGAGAATCGACAGCTCCTCGGTGGTGCCGACATGATAGTTGTTGAGGTGCTCGCCTCTGTCGCGCATGACCATGACGCCGGCGACCAGATCGTCGACATAGCAGAAGCTGCGGGTTTCTTCGCCGGTCCCTTGAATGTCGAAGCGCAAAGTGCCGTCCTTCTGCGCGGCCGACAGCTTTTGCAGGCGCAGCGCGAATTGCGGCACGACGTGCTCGAAGCCCATGTCCGGGCCATAGACATTGTGCGGCCGGAAAATGAGTACGCGCTCGAAATATTTGCGGCCGTAATTGATCGCCATCAATTCGCTGATCAGCTTGCCGCCGCCATAGGAATAGCGCGGGTTGAGCACGTCGGGCACCGACAAAGGCGCGCTCTCGTCGGTCGGCACAGTCGGCGGCGTCTGATAGACCTCCGACGACGAAGCGAGAATGAGATTGCCGACATTATATTTCCGGCAGGCGTCGATGACGTTGATCATGCCGCGCACGCCGACATCGAGCACCAGATCGGGCTGCGTATAGAAAAACTCCGTGCCGTTGACGAAGGCGAGATGATGCACCTCGTCCATGCCCTTGGTGGCGGCATCGACCGCGGCGGGATCGCGGATGTCGCCGCCGATGAATTCGATGTCCTGCTCCACCGATTGCAGCCGGCGCGGCCGGCCGCGCGAATTGTCGTCGAGCACCCGCACACGCGCGCCGGATTTGACCAGTGCCTTGACCAGCGCCGAGCCGATGAAGCCCGAGCCGCCGGTGACCAGAATACGCGGCGCACTCATGACTTTGGCGTCCAGGAAAAGGCGTATGCCGTGTCGGTCATCGTATTCTCGAAAAAGCGGGGGCGAGGCTTTGCCTTTCTAGTTATTCGTGATGTAGATAACCACAAGTTTCTCGCACCTGGCCGGAAGGCCCACTTTCTCGGCGAATCCAACTGGCATGCCAAACTCGACGGACGGTTCACATCAGCCCATTGCCTGGTTCGGCCCGCATCTCACCGGCCGCGAGCACGACCGGCTGCGCGATGTGCTCGACCGCCAATACATCAACGACGGGCCGCTGGCGCGGGAATTCGAGCGCCGTGTCGCGGCCTATGTCGGCACGCGCCACGCGGTGGCCGTGTCCAGCGGCACCGCGGCGATCGCTTTGTCGCTGATGGCCGCGGGCATCGGGGCGGGCGACGAGGTTCTGGTTCCCGATCTGACCTTCATCGCAACCGCCAACGCGGTGCGGCTTGCCGGTGCTAGCGTGAAGCTGGTCGATGTCGAGCCGGTGCGGTTCGGCGTCGATCCGGATGCCGTCGAGGCTGCGATCGGGCCACGCACCCGCGCTCTGGTGACGGTCGATGTCAACGGTCGAGGTGCCGATTACACGCGGCTCGAGCCGATCTGCCGCAAGGCCGGAATTGTACTGATCTGCGACGCCGCTGAAGGGCTCGGTTCGCGGTTCGGCGGACGCATGCTCGGTTCGTTCGGTCTGGCCGGCTGCTTTTCATTCTCGGCCAACAAGACGATCACCGCGGGGCAAGGCGGCATGATCGTCACCGACAACGACGCATTGCACGACCGTCTGCGGGAACTGAAGGATCAGGGCCGGCGCAGTGGCGGCAGCGGCGGCGACGACGACCATCCGGTACTCGGTTTTAATTTCAAGTTCACCGATTTGCAGGCCGCGGTCGCCCTGCCGCAATTCGATGAGATCGAGGAGCGACTTGCCACCGCCCGCCGCCGCGATCAGGCCTACGCCGACAGGCTGGCCAACCAGCCTGGCCTGTCGCTGCCGCCGCTGTCGGAGCCCGGCGAGGTCCGGCAGTGGACCGATGTGCTGATTGAAGACCGCTCCGCTGTGGCCGCCGCTCTCGACGCTGACAAGATCGGCCACCGTGCATTCTGGCATCCACTGCATCGTCAGGCGCCATACCGGGCCGACGACCGGCAGTTTCCCAACAGCATCGAAATTTCCCGCCGCGGAATGTGGCTGGCGTCGCGCCTCGATTTAACCGAGGCCGACTTCGATCGGATCGGGGCGGTTATTGTTGCGGCCTTGCGCCGTTGAGGTATCCGAGTTCCGCGGCATATCGAATCATGGTTTCGCGCGGCCGCGATTTGATCGCCCGGGCCGGCGTGCCGGTGTAGATCGTCCACGGTTCGGTGGATGCGGTGACCAGCGAGCACGCCCCGATCACCGATCCTTCCGCCAGCGTTACGCCGGGCATGATCACGGCGTTGGTTCCGACATTGGCGAAGTTTTCGAGAACGACCGGCGCCAACTTCATGCGATCCTTGTATCGGTCGGGCAGCGACGCCGGTCCGATCAGACCCTCACCCATAAACCGATCGCTGCCGCAGATGACACGGCAACCGGCGGCGAGATTGGTGAAGTTGCGCATGATCAATCTGGCGCGCTCGCCGCCGATCACGGTCACGTAGGGTCCGATATGAACATAGTCTTCGATTTCGGCGGCGGTCGTGATATAGGCCCCGTTGTCGATGGCGACATGGTCGCCTATTGTGACGAGATGCGGCCTGCGGATATCGACTTGGGGCCCGATGTGGACGTCGATTCCGATCTTGGAAAAGGCGCTGGACTGGTATTCTGGCATGGGGGCCCGCTTGTTTCAGGTCGGATTGGACTATCCTAGAACATGATTGCGCTTGGCAACACACCAGACGCATCGCCTCCGGTGACGCGCAGCGCTTGGTGGCGCCTGTTGGCGCTCGCGCTTCTGGTCGTGGCGGTCGGACTGCCGATCAACCAGTTGTCAGCCTATGTGCCGCTGCTCGTTGCCACCGTCGCGGTGTTTTGCGGCGCGCTGACTTTGCGTTTGCGAAACTGGCTCGCCGCCGCTGGCGTGGTTGCGGTCGCCGCATTCTTGCCGCTGCTGCTAGCGCCGGCGCCGATCGCGGAAGGTCATAACGTGTTTCTGCCAGTCAAGCCGGGCAACGTGTTCGAGCGCGAGGTGCCGCCCGATGTCTATACCTATATGAAGTCCGAGTTCGACAGGGTCTACCCGCCTTCGGTTCACTGCGGGCTCACCTCGACCGGGTGCTGGCTGAACGGAAAGTTTCCAGAGGAGCTCTATGCGCTTTCCGGCGACGGTGTGTTGCAGAACGCGGAGTTCTCCCGGTCGATAAGATCGATCAACTTCGATAATGCAGTTTGGCTGCGCCTCGGCTTCGTCAACGACAACGGCTACAACTGGTATACGGCGGGTCCCGACGTCCATCGCGCCGACCGCAACAAGAAAATATGGATGGGTCTGGACCGGTGGCGCATAACGATGCCGTGGTTCATGATGCTGCGTTTCCCGTCCGATTATGCCGGTTCGAAGCTGTGCTGGCGCGGCGACGTGCTGTGGCCGGGCGCCGAGGGCCGTTACACGCCGATACGCCACGCCGACATGGCGTGCCGCGACATTGGCCAGCAGGATATCGGCCGCCAGATATTCGCCGGGTCGATCCAGCCGAATACTCTGGCGATGAAGCTGGATGCGCCGGGTTCGATCGACGCGCGGCTGTTCGTCATGAACGCCGCGCGCTGGCTCGCGGTAATCGCCGTGCTGGTCTTGCTGGTGCGCGTGCGTCTGCGCGACACGGCGCGTCCCTTCATTCTGACCGCGCTGTCGCTGATGGTCATTGCGATGATCGACGCCGCCTTTATCGGCGGATGGCGTCCGATGGACGGCGGCGACGACGGGCTGTTCTATACCGGCGTCGGACGTCTGATCCTTCAGCATGCCGTCAATGGCGACCTGACGGCTGCGCTGATCGGCGAGGAGAAGGTCTATTATTACGGCGGCCCCGGTCTTCGCTATTTCCGCGCGCTTGAGATGATCGTGTTTGGCGACACCAATCTCGGCTATCTGTCGTTGATGCTGTTTTTGCCGATCGTCGTCCTCGCATTATTCAAGCGATTCCTGTCCGATGCGTTCGCCTGGCGCGTTGCGCTGATCTTTACGGCGACTCCGGCCGGTGCGGTTTTCGGATCGAGCTTTTTCCATTACGCGAAGTGGAGTTCCTACGGCTTTGCCGATCCGATCGCATTCATTTTCCTGTTCTGGGGCGCCTGGGTTTTGATCGGGCCGCGCAGCGGTGCGCCGCGGGATATGGGCTCGGCGGCCGGCGCTGCTTTGCTGCTGGCGCTGGCGATCTTCATGAAACCGATTGTAGCGCCGATGCCGGGTATTCTGCTGGGCGGCGCCGGGCTGGCCGCGCTGGCCAGCGGTCAATGGCGCCGGGTGGCCGGCTTGTGCATAGGATTCCTGCCGGTGCTCGTGATGCCCCTGCACAACTGGTATTTCGGCAATGTCTTCGTGTTGTTCAGCAGCAATGCACAGTTGCCCGGGACCTATGTCATGGCGCCGTGGGAATACGGGGCCGCGCTTCTCGACTTCATTCGGCTCGATTGGGGCGGCGATTATCTTTCCCGCGCCGTCGTCCAGATCGGTGCCTGGCTGCACGGCTCTGGCGATCTGGCCGTCGCCATTCCCATTCACGCGGCCGCGGTCGCCACCGTCGGCTATGTCGTCTTCCGCGGGCGCGAATACGATCCTTGGCTGCGGTTGATCGGGGCCGCCGTGATGGCCGAATATGTCGTCGATCTGATCTATGCCGCCACGGCGCGCTATTATTTCGGCATGTGGCTGCTGACGGCGCTGGTGGTGTGCGCCGTCATCGAACGTCATCTCCCGGCCTGGCTGGAGCGCAACGGCTGGCGGCGGACGAACGACATGCTTGACCGCATTTTCTGTTATCGACCCGCGCCGGTGTCATGATCGATAATCCCGTCACCCTTTCGATCCTGCTGCCGGTTCGCAACGAAGTCCTCAATCTGCGAGTCATGCTGCGGATTCTGAACGCGGCCCTGGTCGTGCCGCATGAGATCCTTGTCATTTTCGACGATGAGAAAGACACCAGCATCGCGGTGGTGGAAGAGGCGCGCTTGAGTTTCCCCGGCGTGCGTCCGGTGCTCAACACGATGGGCAAGAACGTCGCCTACGCCATCCGCGCCGGTGTGGCCGACGCGAAGGGCGAGCGGATACTGCTGTTCGCGGCCGACGAGGTCGGTCCGGTACTCGCCATCGACGACATGCTGGCGCTGATGGATGAGGGCGCCGAATTCGTCAGCGCCACCCGCTATGCCCACGGCGGCCGCCGGCTCGGCGGCTCGATAGCCGGGCACGCGCTTTCCCGGCTCGCCAATTGGCTGCTCATTCATGCCTCCGGTACCGGCCTGTCTGACTCGACGACCGGCATAAAGATGTTCCGGCGTGCCGATTTCGAGGCCTTGAGCCGGGGCGCCAAATCCGTCGGCTGGGCCATTGCGTTTGAAATGGCTATCAGCGCGCATCTGCTTGGCCTGAAGCTTGGCGAAGTGCCGATCATTTCGATCGACCGCTTATTCGGCGGCCAGTCAACGTTCCGACTTATACCGTGGGTGCTCGGTTATTTCGGCTACTTCGCCACCGCAATGACGAAGCTGCCGCGCAACAAACGGCCGGCGGTTTCGATTCGCATTCCGGCTGGAACCTGATTATCTAGTCGCCGGCCGCGCGGCGAATTCACTTCAGGGACAGAATTTTCACATGAGCGAAAAACCGGTCGGCATCGCAAACGGTCTCACCAACTACGGCGACCGCGATTTTTCGCTCTATCTGCGGCGCTCTTTCGCCAAGTCGATGGGCTATTCCAACGAGATGCTGGCCAAGCCCGTGGTCGGCATCGCCTATACCGGCTCCGGCTTCAACAATTGCCACCGCCACTTCCCCGAACTGCTGCAAGCGGTGAAGCGCGGCGTGCTGGCGGCCGGCGCTTTGCCGGTGGAATTCCCGACGATTTCGCTGGGCGAGGTGTTCCTCAACCCGACCAGCCTGAAATTCCGCAATCTGATGTCGATCGACACCGAGGAAATGGTGCGGGCGCAACCGATGGATTCCGTCGTGCTGATGGGCGGCTGCGACAAGACGGTGCCGGCGCAACTGATGGGCGCGGTGTCGGCCAACCGCCCGTCGGTGATGCTGATCGGCGGCCCGATGATGACCGGCCGCCATCACGGCGAGCGCTTGGGCGCCTGCACCGATTGCCGGAGATTCTGGGCGAAATATCGCGCCGGCTCCATCGACGAAAAGGAAATCAACGAGGTCGAGGGCAAGCTCGCCACCACCGCCGGCAGTTGCGCGGTGATGGGCACGGCCTCGACCATGGCCTGCATCACCGAGGCGCTCGGCATGTGCCTGCCCGGCACCGCCGCGATTCCCGCCGTGCATGCCGACCGCTTGCGCGCGGCGGAAGCGACCGGCGCGCTCGCCGTCAAGCTGATCGGTTCGGAGCTGACGCCGCAGCGCATCGTCAATGAGAAGTCGGTCGAGAACGCGCTGCGCGTCCTCTTGGCCATTGGCGGCTCGACCAACGCCATCATCCATCTCACCGCCATTGCCGGCCGCGCCGGCGTGCCGGTGTCGCTGGAACGGCTGAATGTTTTGTCCGACACCACGCCGGTCTTGGTGAACCTCAAGCCGGTCGGAAACGGCTACATGGAAGACTTCTTCGCCGCCGGCGGCATGGGCGCGCTGATGCGCGAGATCAAGGACCTGCTGCATCTCGATGCCGTCACCATCACCGGCGAGACCTTGGGCGAACGCCTCGGCTTCGACAGCGCCGACTTCGTCGACCGCACCGTCATCGCGCCGCGCGCCGAACCGCTCGAGCCGGTCGGCGGACTGGTGTCGCTGTTCGGCAATCTGGCGCCGCAAGGCGCGATCCTCAAGCGCTCGGCCGCCGATGCCAGCCTGTTCGAGCTGGAGGGCAGGGCGGTGGTGTTCACGTCGCTCGCCGACTTGGCCGCGCGCATCGACGATCCCGATCTCGATGTCGAGGCCAACGATTTCCTGGTGCTGCAAAATGCCGGGCCGCATTCGACCTCGGCAATGCCGGAGGCCGGTTATTTGCCGATCCCCAAGAAGCTCGCCGGCAAAGGCATCAAGGACATGGTGCGCATTTCGGACGCACGCATGAGCGGCACCGCCTTCGGCACCGTCGTCCTGCATGTGACGCCGGACGCGGCCTCGGGCGGCCTGCTTGGCCTGGTGCGCAACGGCGACCGCATCAAGTTGTCGGTCAAGGACCGGCGCATCGATCTTCTGGTCGATGCGGCGGAACTCAAAAAGCGCGAAACGACGCGGGAAAAGCCGCCGCAAACGCCATCGCGCGGCTATGCCAAGCTCTATGCGCAGGAAATCACCGGCGCCGATCAGGGTTGCGATTTCGAGTTCCTGCGGCCGCGCTGATGCGTCCGGATGCGGAAATCCACACCTTTCGGGCGAAAGACACGTTTACCGCGTCGTAGGGCTAACCGGCGATTAACGATTGCAAGGCGCGGATGTTAACGCGCACCAAAGCGGTATTCCCTACGTTATTGGCTCAGCAGGGGCGGAAAGAAGTTCTCTTTCCGACAACCCGATATGGAGCCATGATTCAAACGCTCGCCTATCTGGTGAAATTTCGCGACTGGCAGTGCCTCGGCATCGGCGCCGCGGCCGGCCTGTTGCTGGCGCTTGGCGTCCTGCATATGACCGTCGCGGACCCTGCCTTCGCGCTGACCGCCGCGGGCTTGCTGGCGCTCGGCGTCGGCACCGTTCTCGGCATGGCCGTCGTCTTTTCCTATTGCGCGTTGCGCGTGATCCGCAAGCTGAGCGAGCAGAACATCCGCCGCGATTTCGCGCTCAATAACATGGCGCAAGGCCTGTGCATGTTCGACGGCCAGCACCGGCTGGTCGTCTGGAACAAGAATTACGAGACAATGTACGGCGTCGGCTCGATGATCCGGCGCGGTTGCAGCATCGGCGACCTGCTGATGGCGCGCCATGCCTTGGGGACGCTGCCGCGGGACCCGAAAGTCTACGAGACCGAACTTCGCGCGGCGCTCGGCCGTGGTGAAATCTTCACGGTCGACGTCGAAATGCCCGACGGCAGGATTATCGCGGTCATCAACCAGCCGACCAGCGAAGGCGGCTGGGTGGCGACGCATGAGGACATCACCGAGCGCAAACGCGCGGAGCGCGAACTCGACAATACCCGCGCCTTCCTCGACTCGATCGTCGAGAACGTGCCGTCGCCGATCATCGTCAAGGACGCGTCGGCACTGACATATCTTTTGGTCAACCGCGCGGCGGAGGAATATCTCGGCATTTCCCGCGCGACGATGCTCGGCAAGACGCCGCTCGATGTGATGCCGAAGATCAGCGCCGATGAGATCATGGCCGAGGACCGCAAGCTGGTCGATTGCGGGGAAATTTCATTCCGTGGAGAACATGGCGTGCAGACGCCCGGCAACGGCACGCGCATTGTCACATCGACGCGCCTGCCGATAAAAAACGCCGCCGGCGAGCCGAAATACATCATCAGCGTGGTTGACGACGTTACCGAGCGCAAGCGCAGCGAACAGCGCATCGCGCATCTGGCGCATCACGACCAGATGACCGACCTGCCGAACCGCGTGGCGTTCAACGAATGCATCGATGCCACCATCGATCTCGCCGCCATTGCCAATGAAAGCTTCGGCGTGCTGTGCATCGACCTCGACCGCTTCAAGGCGGTCAACGATGTGTTCGGCCATGCCGTCGGCGATTCGCTGTTGCGCGAAGTGGCGCGCCGGCTCGAGCAGGTCTGCCAGGGCGCTTTCGTCGCGCGCGTCGGCGGCGACGAATTCACTATCATCACGCCGACGGCGCAGCAGCCGCGGGCAGCCGAGGCACTGGCCGAACGGCTGGCGGCGGCGTTCGAGGAAGACATCACCATCGACAGCCACCAGATGCGCGTCGGCCTGACCATCGGCGTCGCCATTTATCCGCAGGACGGCGCCGATGCGGCGACCCTGGTGGCCAATGCCGACGCGGCTTTGTTCCGCGCCAAGTCCGAAGCGCGCGGCTCGATCCGTTTCTTTGAAATGGCGATGGACCAGCAGCTGCGCGAAAAGCGCGCCTTGCAGCAGGATCTGCGCAAGGCGGTCGAGCAGAACGAACTGGCGCTGCACTATATGCCGCAGGCCGACATGGACGGCCGGATCACCGGCTTCGAGGCGCTGGCGCGCTGGCATCATCCGCGTCACGGCCTGGTGCCGCCGGACGTGTTCATCCCGCTGGCCGAGGAGAGCGGCATCATTGGCGCGCTCGGCGAATGGGTGCTGCGCACGGCCTGCCACGAGGCGGCGTCGTGGCCGAACAAATTGCACATCGCCGTCAATCTGTCGCCGGTACAGTTCCAGCACGGCGATCTGCCGAGCCTGGTGCATCAGGTGTTGCTCGACACCGGCCTGTCGCCGGCGCGACTTGAACTTGAAATCACCGAAGGCGTCCTGATCGGCGACTTCACCGGCGCGGTCGCCATGTTGCGCCGGCTGAAAAACATGGGCGTGCGCGTCGCCATGGACGATTTCGGCACCGGCTACTCGTCGCTGTCCTATCTGCAGTCATTCCCGTTCGACAAGATCAAGATCGACCGCGCCTTCGTCGCCAATCTCAGCCACAGCCAGCAGTCGGCGACCATCATCCGCGCCGTCATCGCGCTCAGCCGCGGACTCAATATGCCGGTGGTGGCGGAGGGCGTGGAGACCGAGGCGCAGCGCGCCTTCCTCGCCGCCGAGGGCTGCGACGCGATCCAGGGCTATCTGGTCGGCCGGCCGATGCCGATCGAGGATTACGCCAAACTGGTCGGCCGCAAGCCGGCGCATGTGAGCTTGGTCGCGCGGGGCTGAGGTGCGCGGCTTCGTCCGGTTCCGCCGCGATTCAAGCTTTCAGGAAAATGGTGCTGCCACACAGGATCGAACTGTGGACCTCCTCATTACCAATGAGGTGCTCTACCACTGAGCTACGGCAGCTAAAGGCGCACCCGGAAAAGGTGCCCGGGGCGAACGCGGCGGAAACTGCCACAACGCCCCTTTAGGATGCAAGGTAAGTACCTGTCCAGCCCTGAATTTTGCGTGAACTTGTCAACCGGACCGTAGGCCCGATAATGAGGGCCATGGCGGGCGACGAAAGCGGCAAAAAGCAGAAGAAATCCAGCGCACCCAACAGCCGCGACGCGCGGCTGGCCGCTGCGCTACGGGAAAATCTGCGCCGGCGCAAGGCACAAGAACGAGCGAGAGGCGCGGAAGAGCGCGCGAGAGGCGAGCAGGAGGCTGAAACGTCTTCTGGCGAGGAAAAAACCTGATCTTCTTCTCCCTCCCCCCGCCATAAGCGCGTTCACGCGCGTCTTCGACGCGCTATGGCGGTGGGGAGGGTCGGTTTGCATCGCTTTAGCGATGCAAACCGGGGTGGGGGGTCCCTTTCTTTCGGAAACCAAAATCGCCCCCCACCCCTGACCCCTCCCCACACTCGCAAGCGCTCGCGGGTGAGGGGAATAGGGGCTTGCCGGAACCCGTTTTCGCCTTATTTGCCAGGCGATAGATGGTAACCCTCCGGCAAGTTGTGCTTTGCAGGGGGGCGTCCGGCGGTCCATAGACGGGCACGGAATACTCTAACAGGGCGCGAGCCGGGGCTCATCATGGATCGGATACGCATCGTCGGCGGGCAGCGGCTAAACGGCACCATCCCGATTTCCGGCGCCAAGAACGCCACGCTGCCCTTGATGATCGCCAGCCTGCTCACGGCCGAGACGCTCATTCTCGAGAACGTGCCGCGCCTGGCCGACGTCATCCAGCTGCAGCGCATTCTCGGCAATCACGGCGTCGACATCATGATCGCCGGCAAGCGCTCCAACGACGAGCCGGCGTCCGGCCGCACCTTGCACATCTCGGCGAAAAACATCGTCGACACCACCGCGCCCTATGAACTGGTCTCCACCATGCGGGCGAGCTTCTGGGTCATCGCGCCGCTTCTGGCGCGCATGGGCGAAGCCAAGGTGTCGATGCCCGGCGGCTGCGCCATCGGCACGCGCCCGGTCGATCTTCTCATCATGGCTTTGGAAAAACTCGGCGCCGAGATCGAGATCGAAGGCGGCTATGTGATCGCGCGCGCGAAAAACGGATTGCGCGGCGGCGAGATCAAATTCCCCAAGGTGACGGTAAGCGGCACCCATGTCGCGCTGATGGCCGCGACGCTCGCCAAGGGCACGACCGTGATCGACAACGCGGCGCGCGAACCGGAAATCGGCGACGTCGCCGACTGCCTCAACAAGATGGGCGCCAAAGTCACCGGCATCGGCACGTCGCGCCTCGTCGTCGAAGGCGTCGCCAAGTTGAATGGCGCGCGCCATGCGGTGCTGCCTGACCGCATCGAGACCGGCACCTACGCCATGGCGGTGGCCATGACCGGCGGCGACGTGCTGTTGCAGAACACGCGGCCCGAGTTGTTGCAGTCGGCGCTCGATGTGCTGGCGCGGACCGGCACGACAGTGACGCCGACCAATGAAGGCATCCGCATCGCCCGCAACGGCGCCGGCCTGTTGCCGGTCGATGTCACCACCGCGCCGTTCCCCGGCTTTCCGACCGATCTGCAGGCGCAATTGATGGCGCTGATGTCGCTGGCCAAGGGCACCTCGCACATCACCGAGACGATTTTCGAGAACCGCTTCATGCATGTGCAGGAGCTGGCCCGTCTCGGCGCGCGCATCACGCTCGACGGCGAGACTGCGACCATCGAAGGCGTCAAGCGCCTGCACGGCGCGCCGGTGATGGCCACGGATTTGCGCGCCTCGGTGTCGCTGGTCATCGCCGCGCTCGCCGCCGAAGGCGAGACGATGGTCAACCGCGTCTATCATCTCGATCGCGGCTTCGAACGGCTCGAGGAAAAACTCTCCCGCTGCGGCGCGGTCATCGAGCGGATCAGTTCGTAGCCTCATCGGCTCGGCCGCCTTGTAGGGTGGGCTTAAGGCGCGTCAGCGCCGAGCCCACCGACGCAACTCACCGTGGTCCAGCCTTGTAGGGTGGGCTTAAGGCGCGGCACGCGCCGAGCCCACCGCGGTCCGGATGGTGGGCTTCGCTTCGCTCAGCGCCACCCTACGAGCCTCGTAAAACTCCCCCTTGACTGTTTATAAACCTAGGACTATATACACTGCTATCCCGCCCCATTGAGGGGTGTCTGTACAGCATCTTCAGATGCGGGGCGGGGAGCGGTGGCCGGTCGGGGGCGTCGGAGATGCGGCGCCAGTTTCCCGTAACCGGCGGTCCAAGCCGCGCCGGGATTCAGCACGCGTGCCGCGTGCCGGGGCCCTGACGGCCGGTAGGCCGGCTTCCTGCGTCAGAACAGGACCGGCCGAGATTGCCTGGACTCTACGGTGGAGAGTTGTCGACCTGGTAAACGGGGCGATGACGAACGGCCACCACCGGAAAACGGCGCGGAGCAAACCTATAAACATCGCGCGCGGAACGCCGGGAGAATGGCGGACTTGCGTCACGAACTGCTTCGACAAGCCTCGATGTCGCGAGGCGTCGAGGCGCGTGGGTCCTCTCAGGACCCTGGCGTTCCGCGCGCCCTCTTTTTCGAGGCGCGCAAATTTCAAGCGACGGCCTGCCCGGGGCCGCAAAAAATACGGGCGATGACGCATGTCTGCTTTCTTATCTCTCCCCTGCAAGGGGAGGGTCCGGCGCGAAGCGCCGGGGGTGGGGTTGTCCCTCCATTTGACATCGCCCCACCCGGACGCTTCGCCATAGCGCGTTGAAGACGCGCGTAAAAGCGCTTATGGCTCGCGTCCACCCTCCCCACCCGAAGTCGGATGCATCCGACTTCGGCACTTTAAATGCCCAACTCGGGCATGCCCGAGTTGGGTGCGGGGAGGGATAAGAAGAGGGAGTCACCATGGCCGAAACCATCAAGATCATGTCCGCCGGCGCCGTGAAGGTGATGGTCGTCGCGCTCGGCGCCGAGTTCGAACGCGAGCGCGGCATCAAGCTGAACCTGAATTTCGGCACCGCCGGCGCGCAGGGCGACAAGATCAAGGCCGGCGAGGCGACCGACCTCGTCATGCTGTCGCAATCGGGCATCGAGGCGCTCGACAAGCTCAATCTGCTCAAGCCCGGCAGCGCCGTCGATCTCGCTTCGACCGTCACCGGCGTCATCGTCCGCGACGGCACGCCGAAACCCGACATTTCGACGCCGGAAGCCTTCGTGCGGGCGATGATGGCCGCGCCCACGGTCGCCTGGACCGATCCGAAAGCCGGCGGCTCCGGCGGCATCATGTTCGCCGCCATGCTGGAAAAGCTCGGCATCGCCGACGCCATCAACAAGAAGGCCGTGCTGTGCAAGGGCGGCTATGACGTCGCCGCGGCGATTGCCGAAGGCCGCGCCGCCTTCGCCACCACCTTGATCAGCGAGGCCTTGCCGGTCAAAGGCGTCACCATCGTCGGCCCGCTGCCCGGCGATCTCAATTTCAAGAACATGTATTCGGCGGCCATCCATGCCGGCTCAACGAAAACGCAAGCGGCACAGGCCTTTCTCGACTATCTCACGGCTCAGGCGACCCGCGCGCGCTGGATCGACGCCGGTATGGAGCCGGCTTTCTAGGCTAACGGCGAGGCCGCACCTTGCGGCTGCTTGTCCGCGTCCTTAAGTTTCGCGGGCGGGAGCCAAAGACGTTCATGAGCCAGGTGCCGGACCAGTTGAAATTCGCCGTCCTCGATGAGGAAGACCTCGAGGTGGTTTCGACCCACCTGCAGGACGCCGTGGTCAAGGTCGCCGACGTGCTGTGGCGGGCCGGCGAAAGCCGGGTGGTGGTGGCGCTCAACCGATTCGATTGGGAGAGCGCTCAGGCCAAACGGCCGGAATATCGCCGCCGCCGCTCGGCCTTGCGCTTCGAGCGGGTCATGTCCTTCAAATGCCGCGGCCTCGATCCGGCCGGCAAGGACGCCGTTCTCAACCTGCTGGCGGTCGAATTCGAGGAAACCGACGCGCCGTCCGGCGTGGTGTCGCTGATCTTTTCCGGCGGCGGGGTGATGCGTCTGGAGGTCGAATGCCTGGAGGCCGAACTGGTCGATCTCGGGCCGGTCTGGAGCGCCGCCAAATGCCCGGTTCATGCCGGCGCCGGCAAGGATTAGCCCGCCAGGTTGACGTTCGCGTCCCTGCGCGCCATTGACCTGATATGCCCATCCGCCTCGACAGCCAGGACCCCGATTTCGAGCGCCGCTTCCGCGCCTTCCTCACCGTCAAGCGCGAGGCAGCGCCCGATGTCGAAGCCGCCGTGCGCGCCATCATCGCCGACGTGCAGACGCGCGGCGACAAGGCCTTGTTCGACCTGACGCTTAAATTCGATCGCCTCGATCTGGCCAAAGTGGGCCTACGGGTCAGTGCCGCCGAGATCGATGCCGCCGCGGCCGCTTGCGATCCGCAAGCGCTCGCCGCGCTCAAGGTCGCACGCGACCGCATCGAGGCCTATCACCGCCGGCAGAAGCCGAAGGACGACCGTTTCACCGACGAACTCGGCGTCGAACTCGGCACCCGCTGGACCGCGATCGAAGCCGTCGGCCTGTACGTGCCGGGCGGCACCGCCGCCTATCCATCCTCGGTGCTGATGAACGCCGTGCCGGCCAAGGTCGCCGGCTGCGAACGTCTGGTCATGGTCGTGCCTTCGCCGGATGGCAAACTCGCGCCTCTCGTTCTCGCCGCCGCGAAGCTTGCCGGCGTCGATGAGGTCTACCGCATCGGCGGCGCCCAGGCGGTGGCCGCGCTCGCCTACGGCACCGAAACGATTGCGCCGGTGTCGAAGATCGTCGGCCCCGGCAATGCCTATGTCGCCGCCGCCAAGCGGCTTGTGTTCGGCACCGTCGGCATCGACATGATCGCCGGTCCCTCGGAAGTTCTCATCCTCGCCGACAAGACCGGCAACGCCAATTGGATCGCCGCCGATCTGATGGCGCAGGCCGAGCATGATGCCAGCGCGCAGTCGATCCTGATCACCGACGATCCGGGTCTCGCGGTCGAGGTCGAGGCCGCCGTGACTTCGCAACTGATGACCTTGCCGCGCGCCAGTACCGCCAGTGCGTCATGGCGCGACTTCGGCGCCATCATCACCGTCGGCAAACTAGACGAAGCGATCCTGCTGGTCGACCGCCTTGCGCCCGAGCATCTGGAAATCGCCGCCGAAGACGCCGACTCCTATGTCGACCGCATCCGCAATGCCGGTGCCATTTTCATCGGCGCGCATACGCCGGAGGCGATAGGAGACTATGTCGCCGGCTCCAATCACGTTTTGCCGACGGCGCGCTCGGCGCGCTTCTCGTCCGGTCTCGGCGTCTTGGACTTCATGAAGCGCACGTCCTTGCTCAAGTGCGGACCGGAGCAGTTGCGCGCGCTCGGCCCATCGGCCATCGCGCTCGGCAAGGCCGAGGGTCTCGACGCGCATGCGCGCTCGGTCGCGATCCGCCTCAATCTGCCGGCCCCCTGACATGAGCCCCACCAAGCCAACGCCGGCGGCGATGAAGCAGCGTCTGGTTTCGGTGACGCTCGACGAGGCCTCGATCGGCCGCTCCAATCCGGATGTCGAGCACGAGCGCACCATCGCCATTTACGATCTGCTCGAGCAAAATCATTTTGCGCCGGTCGGTCATGCCGGCGGGCCTTACGCGCTGCATCTGTCGATCAACGACAATCGTTTGGTGTTCGACATTCGTCTCGAGGACGGCACGCCGGTGGTGGCGCATCTGTTCTCGCTGTCGCCTTTGCGCCGCATCGTCAAGGACTACTACATGATCTGCGACAGCTATTATCAGGCGATCCGCACCGCGACGCCGGACAAGATCGAAGCCATCGACATGGGCCGGCGCGGCATCCACAACGACGGCTCGAATATTCTGATGGAGCGGCTCAAGGACAAGGTCGTCGTCGATCACGACACCGCGCGCCGGCTGTTCACTTTGATCTGCGTCTTGCATTGGAAGGGGTGAACCTTTGGCTTTGCCAGAGCGCCCGTCAAAGCCGCAGGCCGTCTTGTTCGCCTGCGGCATGAACGCGGTGCGCTCGCCAATGGCGGCCGGCCTGTTCGCGCAATACTTCGGCAAGTCGATCTATGTGAAATCGGCCGGCGTGCAGAAGGGCGAACTCGATCCCTTCGCCGTCGCGGTGATGGACGAACTCGGCATCGACATTTCCCGCCACAAGCCGATCGATTTCGAGGAACTGGAAGACCTAGAAGGGCTCAATTTCGATCTGATCGTCACTCTGTCGCCGCCGGCGCACCACAAGGCGCTGGATCTCACCCGTACCGCCGCCATGCAGGTCGAATACTGGCCGACCGTCGATCCGACCGGCATCGAGGGCTCGCGCGAGCAGAAGCTGGAGGCCTATCGTGAGGTCCGCGACGCGCTTCTGGCGCATATCCGGCAGCGTTTCGGCCGGGCCGGGGGCGGGAATGAGTGAACCCTTCTTATCCCTCCCCTGAAAGGGGAGGGTGGCCCGCCGAAGCGGTAGCGAAGGCGGGTCGGGTGGGGTGTCCTCTCGTGACTCGTCAAGCTTCGCCCCACCCGGCCGCTCACTTCGTTCGCGTCCACCCTCCCCGTAATCGGGGAGGGATAAGAAGGGCCTCGTTTGCGATTCACCCCCCGTTCCGCTAGTTTTCGCGCCCAATCGTATTGTTTTTCCAACATTAAACGCGGCGCCCCCATCCAATGATCGGCCGTCCCAAATTCGTCCTTGCCTCCGGTTCGCCACGGCGTCTCGCTCTGGTCAATCAGGCCGGCATCGAGCCCGACGCGCTCAAGCCGTCCGATGTCGACGAGACGCCGAAGCGCGGCGAGATCCCGCGTGCCTATGCCAACCGGCTGGCCCGCTCCAAGGCCGAGGTGGCGCTCGACAATGTGCGCCTCGATGATGAATTGCGCGGTTCCTATATCCTGGCCGCCGATACGGTGGTCGCGGTCGGCCGCCGCATCTTGCCCAAGGCCGAACTGCTCGACGAGGCGCAGCAATGTCTGCGGCTTCTGTCCGGCCGCAATCATCGCGTTTACACGTCGATCTGTCTGGTGACGCCGAAGGAATCGTTTCGCCAGCGTCTGGTCGAAACCCGCGTGCGCTTCAAGCGGCTGTCGGCCGACGATATCGAATCCTATCTTGCTTCCGGCGAATGGCGCGGCAAGGCCGGCGGCTATGCCGCGCAGGGCATCGCCGGCACCTTCATCGTCAAGCTGGTCGGCTCCTACACCAATGTCGTCGGCTTGCCCTTGTACGAGACCATGAGCCTCTTGGGCGGTGAGGGCTATCCGATCCGCTTCGGCTGGCTCAACGCGGTGTGATGTGCCCAAGGAGCGCGGATGAATACCGCCCTCTGGCTTTTTCGCTCCGGTCTTTCGCATTCCGCCTTGCCCGCCGCGGCATCGGGCACGCGCGTGGTGATGAGTTACGGCGAACTGGCCTCCCGCGCGGCCCGCATCGCCGGCGCACTGCGTAATAAATTCAAGCTCAAGCCCGGCGACCGCGTCGCCATCGCCGCGAAAAATTCGCCGGACTATCTGGCGCTGCTCTATGGCATCTGGCACGCCGGCTGCGCGGCGGTGCCGGCCAATGCCAAGCTGCATGGCGCAGAGCTTGGCTATATTCTCGAACACTCAGGCGCGCGCGTCTGCTTTGCTTCGCTTGGCATCGACACCGAGATCGCGCCGCATGCGCCGACATCGCTGGAGCGCATGATCGCGATCGGCAGCGCCGAATACCAATTGCTGTTCACGTCCGATCCGATCGACGTCGTGCCGCGCGACGGCTCCGACCTCGCCTGGCTGTTCTACACATCGGGCACGACAGGAAAACCCAAAGGCGCGATGCTGACGCATCGTAACCTCAGCATCGCCAGCTTAGCCTACGGTTCGGAAGTCGATCCCGTTTCGCCGGGTGACGCGATCTTGCACGCCGCGCCGATGAGCCATGGCTCGGGGCTTTACATCATGCAGCATGTCGCGCGCCTCGGCGTGCAGGTGATCCCCGAAAGCGGCGGCTTCGAGCCGGATGAAGTCTTCGCGCTGATCGGTCATTGGCCGCGTCTGTCGATGTTCGCAGCACCCACCATGATCAAGCGCCTTGTCGACGCGCCGGGCGATTGTAATGTCGAGAACATCCGCACGTTGATCTGGGGCGGCGCGCCGATGTATGTCGAGGATTGCCTGCGCGCGCTCGACCGTTTTGGCCCGCGCCTCGCCCAAATCTACGGTCAGGGCGAATCGCCGATGACCATCACGACTTTATCGAAACAGGACATCGCCGAGCGCGACCATCCGCGCTGGCGCGAGCGCCTTGCCTCCTGCGGCAAACCCTATTCGTGCGTCGAGGTCATTGTCGCGGATGGCGACGACAATCCAGTCGCGCCCGGCGAGACCGGCGAAATTCTCGTGCGTGGCGACGTCGTCATGGCCGGCTATTGGCAGAACGAGGAGGCGACCAAGGCCTCGCTGCGCGGCGGTTTTCTGCACACCGGCGATGTCGGCGCATACGACGCCGAAGGCTACCTGACGCTGAAAGACCGTTCCAAGGACCTGATCATCTCCGGCGGCTCGAACATCTATCCGCGCGAAGTCGAGGAAGTGTTGCTCACGCACTCATCGGTGCGCGAGGTCTCGGTCATCGGCCGGCCCGATGCCGACTGGGGCGAGGCGGTGGTCGCTTACGTCGTCGGCGACGTTGCGCCCGCGGAACTCGACGCGCTTTGCCTGTCGCAGATTGCGCGGTTCAAACGGCCGAAGGATTATGTCTTCGTCGACGCGCTGCCGAAAAACAATTACGGCAAGATATTGAAAACGGATTTGCGCACAATGGACGCAGCGCGCATCAAAAGTGCGGCGGGCGGAAAGCGCCAGCCATGAAAATATCCCGGCTCGCCAAGCCGGGATGCCGTTTCAAATCACCGGACGATCGAGCGGCGTTGCT
Source organism: Bradyrhizobiaceae bacterium (assembly GCA_947479905.1). Lineage (GTDB taxonomy): Bacteria > Pseudomonadota > Alphaproteobacteria > Rhizobiales > Xanthobacteraceae > Pseudolabrys. The sequence goes on along the minus strand of CANKBJ010000019.1, from coordinate 6,419 downwards.
AGCGCGGCGATGCGACGCCGGGAACCTTGAGCAAGTCGAGTAGCAACGCTTTGTTCTGCGGGTTGGCGAACTTCAGCTGGAAGTCGAAATCGGTCTTGGCTGCAAATGCGCCGTGACAATTGATGCAGCCGTTCGGATTGGTCGCCGCTTGCAGATAGGTTTCCAGCGTGGTGTTGGCGAGGAACTGCGGCTGATTGGGGATGCTGGGCGACTCTGTCTTGGCGCCCCACTGCGCATCCACCAGCATGTAGTTCTGCCAAACATTGTCGGGCCGCAGGGTCTTGAACGCCGCCTGGTAGAGGGCGTTCTTGGTTTCCGCTAGGCCGTCGATCGGCACGACGCGCATGACCTGCGTAGGCACTTGCGGTTGCGCCTTGGTCGGCGGCGTGTTGACCGCGCAATTCGCACAGGCGGCGCTATAGAAATTATAGGCCATGTTCGGTTGCGGCCCCGCCGTCTGATCCGGCGCATTGGCGACGTGCTCGAAAGTCGCCCACAGCCATTGCGGGAACGTCTTTGTCTTCATGACAATGTGCAGCCCGACAAGGCCGAGCATCTGCTGCGAGCATTTGCCGGTGTCCGGATCGAGCACCAGGGCTTGGGTGGTGTAGAACTTCGACGGATCGTCGGGCTGTTTGGTGCCGGACGGGCCCATCACTTTCCAGGCCGCCTTGACCTTGATCGTGCCGGGCGCTGCGGTGACGTTTGACGAGGCGGGGAATGCGATCGTTTTCCCGGTCTGTTTCCTGCTGTCATAAAATTGATTTTGTACGACGTAGTCGTAATAGACGCGATTGAGCTTCACTTCGTACCAGACATCCTGGCCGTTCTGGTCGACCAGCCGGTTTCCGTCGGCTTGCTTGGTGCCGCGCAGCACATCGTCGAATTTCGATTTCATGACCAGCGTACGGCGCGCGGCCACCGGATTGGCGGCGGCGAGGCTCCGGCAGGCCGGCGGAACGCTTTCACCCACGTCGAAGGCTGTCGGCTTTACCGGCGGATCGAGATAGATGTCGTTGGTGTCCTTGAACGTTTCCCAGACGGTCGGTCCAACTGGCGACGATTTGCCGCCGCCTTCGCCCGGTTGATAGAACCCGCCGATAATATTCTGCCGGTCGGGCACGCCGCGTTGGGTCAGCGGATTGGGCGCCGGCCAATTCAGCGCGATAAAGACATCCCAGGCCATGCTGTCGACGTAGGGCTGGTTGCCTTGCGCCCCCGTGTTTGCCGTCAGGTCATGCGGGGGATCGGGACTGAAGACATAGTAAGGCGGGTCGAATTGACGAATAGTGGGTGGATTAGTCTGCGCCTCGCTGGCGTTGCCGATCAGAACGAACGCGGCGGCCGATGCGGCCGCGATGACGTGTTTGCTCACCATCTCATCCCCCTGTTGCCCCGATTCTTGAGAGATGCAACTTTAAGTATAAGTAACTAAATATGCAACCGTTTTTCAATGCGGTCGTCGCCGCCGCGGCACGGTTTGTGGCGGGCGCGCCGCTGGCTATAACCGGACGCGACGCGAGCCGTGCACTTGGGATTAAGTCCGGTTGGCAACAGGGAATTGATGGCGCGCCATGAACGAGATCGTCCGCAAAACGTCGATCAAACCCTGTCCCATCTGCGGCAAGGCGATGGACGTGGCGTTCAAGCCGTTCTGCTCCAAGCGCTGCGCCGATATCGATCTCAATCGCTGGCTGACCGGCGTCTATGCCGTGCCGGTCAAGGACGACGAAGACGAGGACGGCACTAGGCCGGCCGACGGCGACGAAGGCGACAAGTCATGAACGCGCCGACGGTGACCATCGACTGGCCCGAGAAACTTTACGGCACGCTCAAGCGCGCCGGCATTCGCCAGGTCGGTTATGTGCCGGACGCCGGCCATGCGCGTCTGATCGACCGCTGCCGCGCCGACCCCGACATTCATGATGTGGTGCTGACCACCGAGGAGGAGGGCGTGGCGCTCGCCGCCGGCGCCTGGCTCGGCGGACAACGCGCCGTGCTGCTGATGCAGTCGAGCGGCGTCGGCAATTGCATCAACATGCTGTCGCTGGCGCGCTCGTGCCGCTTTCCGCTGTTGATGATGATCACCATGCGCGGCGAGTGGGAAGAGTTCAATCCGTGGCAGCAGCCGATGGGCTCCATCGTCGATCCGGTGCTGCGGCTGAGCGAAGCCGAAATTTATCGCGCGACAAAGCCCGAGGAAGTCGAAGGCCTGGCCGAGCGCGCCGTGCAGCATGTCTTCGGCGACGAGCGCATCGCCGCTTTGTTGCTGTCGCAGCAACTGATCGGCAAGAAAGTGTGGACCAAATGAGCGCACTTGAACGCCGCGCCGCGATGGCGACCTTGCTGGCCGACCGCAAGGATGACCTGCTGGTCATTCCCGGCCTCGGCTCGACCTGCTGGGATCTGGCCGCCGCCGGCGACAACGATCGCAACTTCTATCTCTGGGGCGCGATGGGCGGCGCCGCGATGATCGGCCTCGGTCTGGCGCTGGCGCAGCCGGACAAGCGCGTGCTGGTCGTCACCGGCGATGGCGAGATGCTGATGGGAATGGGCGCGCTCGCCACTATCGGCATCAAGCAGCCGCCAAACCTCGCCGTCGTCGTCTTCGACAATGGCCATTACGGCGAAACCGGCATGCAGCCGAGCCACACGCACAAAGGCGGCGTCGATCTCCTGGGCGTTGCCCGTTCCTGCGGCATCGCCACCTGCCTCGACGTCGCCGACGAGGCGGCTTTGGCCGATCTTGCCGCCCGGCTTAAAGCGCGCGACGGCACCCTGTTCGCCCGCCTCGCCATCGCCATTGCCGATCCGCCCCGGGTGCTGCCGGAGCGCGACGGGGCCGTGCTCAAGGCCCGATTCCGGGCCGCGATCGGGGTCTAAACCTTTGTTTCCATAGGCTGCTCGGGCTTCTGGACAGGGTGGGGGCAGCCCTCTATAACGCGGCGCTCGCCTTGCCCCGGACTGATCGGGGCGGCGTCGGCGCCCGGGTAGCTCAGTTGGTAGAGCATGCGATTGAAAATCGCAGTGTCGGTGGTTCGATCCCGCCCCCGGGCACCATTATTTCAATGACTTAGCTTCTCGCGGTATGTTCTTGCGGAAGCTTGGGTGACGATTTGGGTGCTGAGGATCGCAGCACTTCACACGCATCAAATCCGCACCAAGCTTAAAGGTTATTCGGAGGCTGGAAACGCTTTGTCAGATCGACGCCAATAACAGTGATGGCATCAACATTGGGAAATTTCCCCGCCAGCTTTTTCCAGTTTTCCTGCAACGCTTCAATTAGCTGGTCGAAATTTAGCGGCTTTCCGGTTTCGGGATGCTCCCAGCTTGTTTTTTCGCCACGGTAAACGAGCAAATAAATACCCCGCCCGGAATGAATGTCCCGCAGATAGTCTCGCGCCAGTTGATTTTCGAGGCGCTCGAACAGGATGGACCCGGGCCAGTTATCGGCGAGTTTAAGCTCAACGGGCGCAGGGCCTTGAAACCCAGTACCTAAGAAACGCAAGTCCGGCCGCTTGGCATCCGCAAGTTCTTCTTCCTGCGGGATATTGTAGCGCCCAAAGGCCTTCTCGCGGAGTTCGCGTCCGATGTAGTTCCTCATTTCGGTCTCATCCGTCACCTTCTGAAGAATGGCAGCGACACTGTTGTCTCCGTTCTCCAAGTCGTCTTTGAGGTCCAACAATCGCAACAGAGCAACGTCGGATAACTCGTGATGATTTTTTGGTGTGCGGTCGAGGCCGATTCCGAAGTCGCGCACTTGGGTCGGGGTCCACGGCGCGAAATCAGCTTCCTGTTCCGCCTTTTGGCGCGTAAGCCGTGTAATCCATCCCCGCGAATCTGTGTTGGGGTGACTGTTGGCAATTTCTTGCATGGCAAGGAAAGCCGCTTTGCCGCTCAATTTATTTAGGGCGTCGAAAAGCTTATTGCGAGCCTCTTGTGCCTCATCGCGCAGCCCTGGCGAGTACACGCCTTTGCCGGCACGCTCAATGTCTTCCGAAGCTCGGATATATTTATGCATCAATAAATACAACGTCTTCAGGTGCTCAGCCGTGCGGAAGCCAGGACGCGCAACTGTTCTCTCTGAGCGGCGGCTGCCGAAGAGCCCCGTGACGAATCTCATCGCGAATTGAGTCTGCGTCGTAGCGTCAGGCAAAGCGGCGAGCCGCGTTGTCAATGCAGGAATCGCCTTATCTGGTTCGACTCCAGCCCAAACAGCAAACCAAAGAGGAAGGTGTGTCGTCCGGGGCTCGTTAGCTTTGCGCTCCGCAAGTCTCGCAAGATCAGAGTCGTCAAGGTCTGATCCCTCAACGATTTTCAACAACTTGCTGACGGTCTCGCCGTTTTTTGGATTTGCAATGTCAAGCAGGCGATAGGCTCTGGCCCCGAGTTCCGGCCATGCCCATTGCCCAGACCAACTGACGTCGCTCAGGACGTAGTGGCTTTCCCGTTCCTCCGTTTCAATGTTCAATTCGTGCGAAATCTCGCCCATTAAAACGCGCCCAGCCACTTGCGGCCAAGCCTCGAATAGCTTTGGAAACCAAGTCGGAAAGCCGTTCAGTTCGTAGCAAGCATATCGCGTTGCCAACACTACTTCGTCCTCATTTAGGGTCGAAGGCCAATTCGGTGTTTCTGCCGATTCAATGCCGAGACCAGTCAGACCGAATATGACCATTATCGGCACAGAATTCGGCGTCGCCCCCTCGGATTGAAGAACAGGCTTGTATCTCCGCCAGTACGCGACGACGGCGTTACGATAGGCGTTAGCGACATCTTCGTTGTATTCGGCGGCGAGGTTCTGCCATCTGCCACCGGTCCACTTCGTCAGCGACTCCTCCTTTTCTCGCAAATGCTCGTGGAGATACCACTGCGCCTGCGAAATCCCGGTCGGATCAACCAGTTTCGGATCGCGAATACTGTCGACGTGCGTAAGCAGAAAATCCTTTGATTTATCGTAATTTTTCTTCTGGCGCCGCTTATGTGCTGCCGCTCTCCGCTTCCACTTTAGGTTTTCTTTGCGGTACGAGTCATTCTGCGCTGGCGGTTTCAGGTATATCGCCAGACGCTCATTCAGTTCTTCGTTGTCGGCAACTGTGTCCTTTAGTTTCTGGCGCCATTCCGGCTTACGGCCAGCCTTTACATAGAGATCGAAGGCCAGTGAAAGCGCGACCAACTTATTGTCCCCCTCCGCCTGCGTGGCAATCTGCTCGCACACATAGTCAAAATCACCGTCCCCGAAGGCCCAGAAAGAGCCAAGGAAACCTGCCTGCCCGTAGTAGGTCAAACGGTCGCCGAGGCGGGTAAGCACACGACGGCGGGTCGCTTCAACGTCGTGCCAAAACGCTGCACGGTTAAGCTCAGCCCACGCAGGGATGAGCTGACCGAACTTCTCGGACAGCTCCCTCGTTTCACCGCGCCACTCGCGCGCAACTCGAAGTTGGTAAAGAACTTCTAGCGTTACTTCATTCAGGGCAAACGGATGGCGGTCTTCGATAAACCGCTGCGCCGCCGCAGCCGCAGGACGAGCCAACCAAGCATATTTTTTCGATACTCGACAATAACCACGATCGATAAACGGTTCGGTGCTCAGAAGCTTATTTAGGCCCTGCAAGATCAACGGTACTAAGGCAATGTCGGCCCGCGATACGAACTCGACGACGGACCCGGCAAGGCGGTCAACGCTGTGCTCTTCTTTCTCTTTCGACTTGGCAATGCCAGCGTGCATCCAATCGACGGTTTCCTTTGTCAGCTCTCTGGCTGAAATCAACTCGGCAAGCAATTCCCGGTCAAGTTCAGTGGCCTCGTTCAAGAAGTGCTCACGCAAATTCTTCCGATCGCCGGCGTCCCCAATCTCGTTTACCGCCCTAAAGGCCGCAATGCGGGTATGCCTTGAATCGGCATTTGAAAAAGCGACCTCAGTGGCTTCGGGCAACAACTCTTTCAGACGTCCGAGCCAAATCATCCTTAAAAGAAACCCACGCAGCTCATCATTTGTGAAATACTTGCGAAATAGTCTTTTAATGTCCGGCGCAATGTCATGGTTCGAAAAACGCTGGACGGCGGCGTAGCTCGTAGCACCGAGCATGGCCCGCCCGCTCGCAATTTGCTCGCAGATATCCGCGAGAATCTCTTTGCGTGTCGGAAGCGGCAGTGCACTCGGATCTCCGCCCTCGAAAAGAATTTCGGGAGAGATTTTGCGCAACTTCTCACGCACCTTGTCGTCCAAGATCGCAAGCCACGGCAGCACCGGACGCATAGTCGGAATAACCACGGAGCTATCGCCTAAAGTTGGTGACGGCCTGATCTTTTAGGCGGCGGTTTCGTCCTGAAGGTCGCTCGCCTTGGCGATGACCTCCAACCCGTTAGTGAACTTTACCCCCAGGATAAGTTTTGGCAAGAGTGCGTGGCCATCAAGGCGA
>CANKBJ010000018.1 GCA_947479905.1 Bradyrhizobiaceae bacterium | reverse complement strand
GGGGCGTTTGATCAGCGTCGTCAGATGCTGGGGCGGGGAGCGGTGGCTGGACGGGGCGTTGGAGATGCGACGCGAACACCCGATCCAGCGGTCCAAGCCGCGCCGGGATTCAGCACGCGTGCCGCGTGCCGGGGCCCTGACGGCAGGTAGGCCGGCGTCCTGCGTCAGAACAGGACCGGCCGAGATTGCCTGGCCTCTACGGTGGAGAGTTGTCGGTCTGGTGAACGGGACGATGACGAACGGCCACCACCGGAAAACGGCGCGGAATAAAGCCTATAAACACCGCGCGCGGGACGCCGGGCAACCGGCAACTTCCGTGGTGACTATGCTCGTGAGAACAAACTCATCTTCTCTCACGAGGCTGCGGGGTTGTTGCGACCCCGGCGTTCCGCGCGCCCTCGTTCTTTGAGGACGCAGAGGGAATGACGATTTGGAATACGGCCTGCCCGGGGCCGGTAAAGAACACGGGCGATGAATCACGTCTGCATATCGTCGTCCCCGCGCAGGCGGGGACGACGGTAACCTTCACGCCTTCTGCCGGTCATTGTCGATCGGCACCACCTGCCCCGAGATCGACTTCGCCGAAGGTGACGCCAGAAACACCGCGAGCTGCGCGATGTCCTTCGGATCGATGAAAGCCTTGATCGACTGCCCGGCGAAAGCATCACGCTTCACCTCGTCCATCGACTTGCCGGAAATCTGCGCGCGGCCCTGGAACACGCGCACGATGCGGTCGCCCTCGACCGCGCCCGGCGCGATCGCATTGGCGCGGATGCCCCATGGACCAAGCTCCATCGCCAAGGTCTTGGTGAAGCCGATCACCGCCCATTTGGTCGCGGCGTAAGGCGAGCGGTTCTCGAAGCCGAAGCGGCCGGCGACCGAGGCCATATTGATGATGCAGCCATAGTCGGACTTCTTTAGCTGCGGAATGGCCAGCCGCGACACGTCGAACATCGCGGTGAGGTTGACGGCGAGCACCTTGTCCCAGTCGTCCGGCGGATATTGATCGACCGGCAGCGTCAGGCCGGCAATGCCGGCATTGTTGATCAGCACGTCGAGACCGCCGAGCGCGACGATCGCGTCCGGCACCATGCGCTCGATCTCGGCGCGCACGCCCATGTCGCAGCGCTGCGCGGCAAGGCCTGGGATTTCGCGGCGCATCGCGTCGAGGTTCTTCTCGTCGATATCGCAGATGAAAACCTTGGCGCCATTGGCGGCGAAAGCGCGCGCGAATTCGCGGCCGATGCCGGCGGCGCCGGCGGTGATCAGGACCCGTTGCATGCAGTCTCCCTATTCTTCTTTTTCTGTCGTGAAATACAGCGGAAAGCCGTTCATCTTGCCGAGTTCGGTCGCTTCCTTCGCCTTGGTCTCGGCGACGTCGCGGGTATAGACGGCGATGACGCAGGCGCCCTTCTGGTGCGCGGTCATCATCACCCGGTAGGACTGGCTTTCGTTGAGCCGGAACACCGCTTTGAGCACTTGAACCACGAATTCCCGCGGGGTGAAATCGTCATTGAGCAGGATCACCTTCCACAATGGCGGGCGCTGCGTTTGCGGCTTGGTCCTCGTCTTCGGCTTGGTCGTCGGCGTGACGGTCGCTGGGCTCATTCAGCCCTCCTGCTGCCCTCCCGATTGCCTATCATCGCCAGACATGGATAGAAGACAAGCCTGCTTTTGGCGCATAAAAAACAGCCCCGGGAAACGCTCGCATGCCCACCGTTTTCTTGACCCATACGCCCGACATGCTGGCCAATTATTACGGGGAGCGTCCGCTCGCCGCGTTGCGCGCATTGTGCGACGTGCGCCTCAACGAGACCGGCGGCATCCTCGATACGCCGGCGAAACTGGCCAGGGCGGCGGCCGGCTGCGCCATCGTCATTTCCGACCGCCAGACGCCGGGACCGGCCGAGTTCTTCGCGCAGGCGCCGGCAGAACTGGCCGCGTTTCTCCGTGTCGCCATCGACATCCGCAACATCGACGTGCCTGCCGCGAGCGCACAAGGCATTTTGGTGACGCATGCCACGGCCGGTTTCATCGCCGCGGTGGTCGAGCAGACCTTCGGCTTCATGATCAACCAGGGCCGCCATCTCATCACCTATGCCAACGACTATCATGCCGGCAAGGATCCGGACGCCATCATGGGCCAGCAGCTCAGCGGCGCGACGCTGGGCGTCCTCGGCTACGGCGCGATCGGCGAACATCTCGCGCGCGTCGCCGTCGCCTTCGGCATGACGGTCAAGGTCAGCGACCCGTTCAAGACGGTCACCGAGCCCGGCGTGCAGCAGGACACATTCGAGAATGTCCTGGCGCAATCTGATTTCGTCGTCTGTCTCGTCATTGCCAATGAGCAGACCGAGAACCTGATGAACGCGGCCGCCTTTGCCCGCATGAAGAAGTCGGCCTACTTCATCAATATGTCGCGCGGCAATCTTGTCGACGAACAGGCGCTCAACGCGGCCCTCGACGCCAGACAGATCGCCGGCGCGGCGATGGATGTCGGCCGCGCGCTTGACCAGAAGCCGTCGCTGTTTCTGGCCAAACGTCCCGACGTGCTCGCCTCGCCGCATACGGCGGGGCTGACGCCGGACGCGGCCGAGCACCAGGCGATGGACACGGTCAATCAGACGCGGGAAATCCTGGCCGGCCGCATGCCGCCCGGCGCGGCCAATGCGGCGGCGGCGCATCGCCTCTGTGTTTTCAACAAGCGATAAAGCCCTCGCGACGATGGAACAAAAGTTCCATCGCTGCGTTAGCGGCATGACAATCAGGGGGACTTCATGCCGATCAATCGCAATATTTTGATACTCGCCGTAGCCGTGCTGTGCGTGGCAGTCGGCGTTTTGGGTTACAAGGTTTACGAAGATAATCGCGAGCCAAAAGGCGTGCAGATCAATTTTGGCCCCGGCGGCATCTCGGTCGACAAGAAATAATCAATAATTTTTTCCGGGCGGCTAAATTATTTTTCGCGCGGCTATTGCCGCGTGTTGCGCTGAGTGCTGAGCGCACTCCTCCAGGTTATACACAGGCTCAATTCTCGTCGCCCGGCAATGGTTCGCACGTACCATTCTTGGCGGTTACGTCAGCCTTGCTGCTTCATTGTCGGAATCTCGGCGCTATCGTGTCAGTAATGTGCGGGGGGTCGGGGAACCAAGTTGTGTTTGAGGGTGCGTAATGCGTCGGTTCACGCAACACGTCAACGGAGGCCCCCCATGCGCCTATTCGTTCCCGCCGCCGCAAGAATCAGCGTCGACCCGGCGCGCATTGCGCGCACGCGGCCGACCAATGAATGCGCCCAATGCGGCGAAGCGATCTTTATGCCGGAGTGGTCTGAGTGGCTTAATCCGGCCTGCGCCCGCCATCTTTGGCAATGCGAGGCCTGCGGTTATTCGTTCGAGACGACGGTACGATTTGCGGCAGCGTGACGCGCGATATCCGACAGGCCACGGCGGATGATCCAATTCCCGCTCTGAGGCCACTTGAATTCGGACTGATCACGCCTTGCGCAAGAAAGGAGCCCGGCCCCGGACGCACGCGCCCTCGCCCCAACAGGAAACAGGCGGCGCTCAAGCGTTGGGCCGGCTCCTTTCGCTGCAACTTGCGGTGCGAAAAGGATGACGCCTTTTCAATGCCGATATCCGTTCAAAAAAACGTGCACGACCGGCGCGCGCGCAGCCGCTATAATGGCGGCATGATCGATCGCCGTTATTTCCTGGCTGCGGGTGCAACGTTGCTTGCAGGCCCCATTCCGTCACTGGCGCAAGGCGTCAGCCAGACTCCGCCGGCTGTCGGCATGAGCCACATGACGGCCTATGCCTTCACGTTCAAAAGCCTGAACGGCGACGATATCGCGCTGTCGGCCTTTGCCGGAAGGCCGATCCTGGTCGTCAATACCGCGTCGCTGTGCGGCTACACGCCGCAATATGCTGGGCTCCAGGCGCTGTGGACGCGCTATCGCGACAAGGGACTCGTCGTCCTGGGCGTGCCCTCCAACGATTTCGGCGGTCAGGAGCCGGGCAATGCCGGCGACATCGGCAAAATCGCGCACCAGGAATACCGGGTTACTTTCCCGCTGACCGCGAAGGCGACCGTCAAAGGCGCCGGCGCGCATCCGTTCTATCGCTGGGCCGCGGCGACGCGGCCACAGGATGCGCCGCGCTGGAATTTCCACAAATATCTGATCGGCCGCGACGGCGGTCTGAAAGCGGGCTTCACGTCAGCGACCGAGCCGTCCGACCCGGCCATCATTGTCGCCATCGAAACCGAACTGGGCCGGACCTAGGCGGCACACACAAAGTCCGTTGCCCGGGATGCGCCACCGCCAGGCCGGATCTATTCCACAGATCAATATTGACGAATCGGAAGGCACATGGCGCAATGTGCTTGAAATTTAGTCACTGGGGCCGGCCAATCGTCCAGCCAGCCCGCTGCGAGGTTCCTCCCGCGTGGCGTTATAACTGGGTGGCCGCGAGGCCACCCTTTTTCATTCAGAACCGCCGGCCGCGAAAATTAGCAGCGATCGCGCGACACCCGATAATAATTGCCGTCGCCACGACGCTGCCAGCAGCGCCCGTTGTGCCAGTAATAGCCGCGCCGCCGCGGCTCCATCTGCGACCCGAGCGCCGCGCCCGCGGCAGCTCCAATGACGCCGCCGGCAATCGCGCCACCGGCGCTGTTGGTCGCCGCGCCGCCAATGACAGCGCCGACGCCGCCGCCGATAATGGCGCCGCCCAAGGTATTGTTCTGCGCCGACACCGGGCCGGCCGCGGCCAGCGTCACCAGAGCAGCGGTCGCCAGCGCGGTTGCAATTCGAATCATGCGAATTTCCTCCTTGTCCCTACCGGCGGCATTCATAGACGAAACGATGGAACTTTTCAATTTGGCGGGCCCGCCGGCCTGTGAGCCGGCCGGAGTCAGGCGGCGGCGGACTTATCGGTCAGCGCGCCATACGCGCCGCCTTCCACGCCTAGCGTGTCCATCGCCTCGATCAGTTGCAGGAACGAACTGCCGGGCAAAGGCGGCGCGAACACATAGCCCTGCGCCGAGCGGACGCCGAGATTGCGCAGGTGCATGACCTGCTCGAAATTCTCGACACCTTCGGCGACCACGTCCATGCGCATGTTGTGCGCTAGATCGACCAGGGTCTCGACGATTGTTGTCGAGTTTCGGTCGGTGCCGATGGCATCGACGAACATTTTGTCGATCTTGATGATATCGACGCCGAGCTTGAGCATATAGGACAGGCCGCTGTGGCCGGTGCCGACATCGTCGATGGCGATGCGCACGCCCATTCCCTGCAGCCCTGCAATGACCTGGCGAGTCAACGTGAAATTCTCGATCGGGTCGCGCTCCGTGACTTCCAGCACCACCTGCGACAGCTTGATCGGCGTCGCCGCGAAAGTATTGCGCACATCCTTGATGATGGTCTCATCGCTGAATAGCATGCCGGTGAAATTGAACGAGACTTTCAGTGCCGGCCGTTGACCGATCGCCGCGCCGGCCTCGACGCAGACCCGCCGCATCAGATCGAACGTCATGTCGCGGATCAGGCCGCTCGATTCAGCGAGCGGGATGAACGAGCCCGGCAGGACCAGCGTGCCGTCCGCCTTGCGCCAGCGCACCAGCACTTCGGCGCCGCGCAGCTTGCCGGTCTGGATATCGACGATCGGCTGGTAATACGGCACGAACTCGCCGGCCTTGAGGGCGCGCTCCAGCTCGGCGACCGGATTGTTCGGCAGATTGTTCGGCACCATCAGGGCGAACGCAATCAGAAAAGCCACAACGATGCCGGTGACGAACAGACCGAGCCATTTCAGATCGAGGTTGCCGGCAATGGTTCTGCCGCGATGGGTCAGGACCTCAGCGGTGAAGCCATACTTCGTGGATTGCGCGATGGCGGCGAAACCGTCCGTGACATTGCTGGCGCGTTCGCCCGATTCGCCTATCGCGGCGCCGTCGCGCGTCGCGATGCGGACATAGGCATAGAAGCGATCGCGCGGCGACGTTGCCTGCGGCAAAAACAGGGTCGCCGGCATCAGGGCCGCGATCTCGTTCAACCCCTCGCCTGTGCCCCGGCGCAACCGAACCATCTGCGGCCCATTGGTAAAGTTCAGGACATCGAGCGAATAGCCGCCGCCGGGTTCAAGCGGGCCGGATGACGCCACGCGGCGCAGTCCGGGATCGAGGCCGGTCGAACGACCCGCGCCGGCTCCGACAAATGCGATATTCAAATGCGAGCACAGATTGATGCCGGCCGGGCCGACGATCGCCACTTCCTTGATCGGCGCTGTGACCAAAGCGGCGGTTTGCAACGCCTCGGCATTGACCGCATCGCATGTGGTCACACGGCGCCGGACAAGGTCGTCAAGCGCGCGCGTCACTTCGCCGACGCGCGACTCGCCGAGCGCGACCATGCGTCGCGCGGCGGAATCGGTTTCCGCCTGCCCCTGCCGGTCGATCACGCCGCTGAGCCAGAAATTGAACGCGACCAATGGCGCGCTGGCGACCAGAACGCCAACGGCAATCGCAACAATATGCTGGCGCGTGAATGCGCGCACCCTCAGTCCCATTCTGGCTCCGGACGCCCACCTCTTCTGGTGCCCCGGTAGTGAGCCATGCGGCCGTAAAGACCGGCTTAAGCCGGCTCCGGCGCGCACTTGCCAAGGCGGCAAAAATGCGCCGCCGCCGCCTTATGGTTAGCAACGGGTTAAAATTCTAGGTATCTTGTATGATGACCGGAAAAGCCGACAATTTTTCCAGCATGCAAAGGAATCCAGCATGAGTTTCTTTCCCGGCAAAGATCCGGCGGCCGGCGATGTTTATGCCTGCGAGGCCATCGCGCATGTCGTGGTGCCGCGCACGGTCGATCTCGGCGATGGCTTCTCCGTGCGCCGCGCGCTGCCTTCGGCACGCTCGCGCATGGTCGGTCCCTTCATCTTTTTCGATCATTTCGGCCCTGCCGAGTTTCGCGCCGGCACCGGCCTCGATGTGCGGCCGCACCCGCATATCGGGCTCGCCACCGTCACGTATTTGTTCGACGGCGAAATCATGCACCGCGACTCGCTCGGCACCGAGCTGGCGATAAAACCCGGCGAGGTGAACTGGATGACCGCCGGGCGCGGCATCGTGCATTCCGAGCGCACCGATACGGCGCTGCGCACCAGCGGCAGCCCCATTCATGGCTTGCAGATGTGGGTGGCGCTGCCGCTAGCCAAAGAAGAAATGGATGCCGGCTTTGCCCACCACGACACGGCCGAGTTTCCCGTGATCAAGGACAACGGCAAATCCGTGCGCGTCGTCGTCGGCTCGCTCTATGGCGCGACGTCGCCGGTGCCGACCGTGCACGAAACGATATTCGGGGATGTTACATTGCAGGCTGGATCTTCGTTGCCCATCGACGCAGGCCACGAGGAGCGCGCGCTTTATGTGATCGAAGGGACGATCGATATTGCCGGCGACAAATTCGAACCCGGACGCCTGCTGGTGTTCAGGCCCGGCGACCGGATCACGGTGACTGCGGTGACGCCGGCGCATTTTATCATCGTCGGCGGCGCGCCGATGGATGGGCCGCGTCACATCTGGTGGAATTTCGTGTCGTCGCGGAAAGAGCGGATCGAGCAGGCCAAGGCGGAATGGAAAGCCGGCCACTTCGGCAAGGTGCCGGGCGACGAGATCGAGTACATTCCGCTGCCGGAGAAATAGCTACTCAGCCTTGCGGCCGAATAAACGATCGGCATTGCCGTGCGCGATGCGTTCGGCCTGCGCCTTGGGCAATTGCTTCAGCCAGCCGCGATACTCAGCCATGATCTGGTCGTAGGATAGCCAGCGCTCGGGAATCCAGGTGTCGGAGCCGAGCAAAAAGCGATCGGAATAACGCGCGAACAAATCGCGCCACTCCGGCGACAGCGCGCCGCCGCTTTGCGTGATGCCGCTGCGATATGACAATTCCGGCCACAGCGCCGGATATTTTTCGAGATATTGCGCAACGCGCGACGGCGGCGTCGAGAAGCCGGTATGCGCCCAGATGATTTTGGCGCGCGCATTATGGCCGTACAGGATCAGCAGCGCTTCGTCGTCGCAGTGGCAATGCAGGTAGAGGTCCTTGGCGACGGCGAAATCGACCGCCTTCTTGACCCACTCGTTCGCCGCCGATTTTCCCGACAGATGAAATTCGCCGATGCCGCGATAATAGCCGCGCTTGTATTCGTCCTCGATGAGTTCAAAACTCGCCGGATCGCCGAACCATGTCTGGATGTCAGCGCGGATACGATATGGCCGGATGAACGGCACCACCCAGAGGCCGGAGGGCTTGGCCTCCATCAGTTGATGGGTGCCCTTGTTCGGGCGGCTGGTGGCGAGAACGCCGGTGACGTTGTTGCGCTTGAAGACGTCGAGGAGCTTGTCCAGCGTGTAAGTCGGATTGGGCTCCTGGTTGTAATGCATGTGCGCGTCGAAGATCGCCATCTCCTGCGCGCGGGCCGATGTGAAGCCCGATGCAAGGAGAGCCGTCAGAAAAAGCGTTTGTCGCCACAGGCGCATTCGTCCCCTCCTTGTCATGGCCGGGCTCGTCCCGGCCATCCCGCTTAGAATGGCACGGTGCCCGCATAAGCGGGATCACCGGGACAAGCCCGGTGATGACAGACGTTACTTCTTCGGCAGATTCAAACTGATATGCAACTCCTTGAGCTGCTTCGGCGTCACGTCCGACGGTGCGCTCATCAGCAGGTCTTCGGCCTTCTGGTTCATCGGGAACAGCACGACCTCGCGCAGGTTTTCCTCGCCGGCCAAGAGCATGACAATGCGGTCAATGCCGGGGGCGATGCCGCCATGCGGCGGCGCGCCGAGCCGGAAGGCATTGAGCATGCCGCCGAACTTGGCTTCGAGAACGTCCTTGCCGTAGCCGGCCAGGCCGAACGCCTTTTCCATCACCTCGGGACGATGGTTGCGGATGGCGCCGGATGACAGCTCGGTGCCATTGCAGACGATGTCGTACTGGAACGCATTGATCGACAAAAGCTTGTCGGTGTCGGCCGGGTCGAGCGCGAGGAATTCCTCGACGCCCATGTTCGGCATCGAGAACGGGTTATGCGAGAAATCGATTTTCTTTTCCTCGTCGCTCCATTCGAACATCGGGAAGTCGACGATCCAGCACAGATCGAAACGATCCTGCGCGATTAGCTTCAACTCTTCGCCGACCTTGGTGCGCGCGGAGCCTGCGAACTTGACGAAATCCTTTGGCTTGCCCGCAACGAAGAAACAGGCATCGCCGACCTTGAGACCGAGTTGATCGGCGATCTGTTTGGTGCGTTCCGGACCGATGTTCTTGGCGAGCGGCCCCGCGCCGCCTTCCTCGCCTTCGCGCCAGAAAATGTAGCCCAAGCCCGGCTGGCCTTCGCCCTGCGCCCACGAATTCATGCGGTCGGCGAAAGCGCGATTTCCCCCGGTCGGCGCCGGAATGGCCCAGACCGCGTTGCCGCGCGTTTCGAGAATTTTCGCAAAAATCTTGAAGCCGGAGCCGCGGAACGCGTCGCTGACATCCTGCATCTCGATCGGATTGCGCAGGTCCGGCTTGTCGCTGCCGTATTTGCGCAAGGCGTCGGCGTAGGGGATCATCGGAAACTTCGGCGTGACCTTTTTGCCTTTGCCGAATTCCTCGAATACGCCGCGAATGACCGGCTCGACCGCGTCGAACACATCCTGTTGCGTCACGAAGCTCATCTCCAGATCGAGCTGATAAAACTCCCCCGGAGACCTGTCGGCGCGCGCGTCCTCGTCGCGGAAGCACGGCGCGATCTGGAAGTAGCGGTCGAAGCCGGCGACCATGATCAGCTGCTTGAACTGCTGCGGCGCCTGCGGCAGGGCGTAGAACTTGCCGGGATGAATGCGCGACGGTACCAGATAATCGCGCGCACCTTCCGGCGACGACGCTGTGAGGATCGGCGTCTGGAATTCAAAGAAGCCGCCGGCCTTCATGCGCGTGCGCAGCGAGTCGATGATCGAGCCACGCAGCATGATGTTATTGTGCAGATGTTCGCGGCGCAGATCGAGGAAGCGGTACTTGAGCCGGATGTCTTCCGGATATTCCTGCTCGCCGAACACCGGCATCGGCAGTTCGCCGGCCGCGCCCAGCACTTCGATCTCGGTGATATAGACCTCGACCTGGCCGGTCGGTAGGTCGGCATTCTCGGTGCCAGCAGGGCGCTTGCGCAGCTTGCCGTCGATGCGCACCACCCATTCCGCGCGCAAAGTCTCGGCCATCTTGAAGGCCGGGCTGTCGGGGTCGGCGACGACCTGCGTTAGGCCGTAATGGTCGCGCAGGTCGATGAACAGCACGCCGCCATGGTCGCGAATTCGATGGCACCAGCCGGAAAGCCGCACCTCCTTGCCGATATCGCTTTCGCGCAGCGCGCCGCAGGTGTGTGAACGATAGCGATGCATGGTCATTGATTGGCGTTCCGGCAAAGGATTCAGCAAGCGATTCTTGAGACGATTCTTTGGCTTGGGTGGAGCGGCGCGAAAAACGCATGGGGGGTCCGCTTTGTCAAGGCAAGGACCCGGCGCCGGCGCCTCGACAGACTCAACGAGCCCCTGCACACTGAAAGGGTCTGGAGTGCCGGAGCGTCGATGTCAAAGAAGACCGCCAAAAAGGGCCGCAAAACGGCCAAAGCCGCCACAGCCGACATGTCCACCGGCGAGGCGACCGTCGAGGCCCTGCTCGCCCACGGCATCGCCACCGTCTATGCCCTGCCCGGCGTCCACAACGATCACCTGTTCGACGCCTTTGCCCGCGCCTCCGACCGCCTGCGCGTCGTCCATGCCCGGCACGAACAGGGTGCCGCCTATATGGCGCTGGGGGCGGCGCTGGCGACCGGAAAGGCGCAAGCCTATTCGGTGGTGCCCGGCCCCGGCCTCCTAAATTCGGGCGCGGCGCTGCTCACCGCCTATGGCATGAACGCACCAGTATTGGCCCTGATTGGCCAGATACCGGCGGGCGCCATTGGCCACGACCAGGGTCATCTGCACGAGATCCGCGATCAGGCCGGGATCGTCGCCCGGCTGGTCGATCACAGCGCCATCATCAATACGCCGGCCGAGGCGCCGGCGAAAGTCGCCAAGGCGATCCGCGCCATGGCGACCGGCCGGCCAGGACCGGCCGCGCTCGAATGTGCCATCGACGTCTGGGGCAAGCGCGACCCGGTTGGGCCGATAGCGCCGCCCGCGCCGCCACGCCCGCCGACATTCGACCACGATGCGCTGCGCAAGGCGGCCAAGCTGCTCGGCAAGTCAAAGCGCGTGCTGATCGTCGTCGGCGGCGGCGCGCAGGACGCGTCGCGCGAGGTGACGCTTTTATCCGACATGCTGCAAGCGCCGGTTTTGTCGTACCGCCGTGGCCGCGGCGTGCTCGACGACCGCAACCTGTTCAGCGTCAATCTGCCGATTGGCCGTGACCTGTGGGGTGAGGCCGACGCGGTGCTCGCCGTCGGCACGCGGCTCCTGAACCCGATGACGCAATGGGGCATGGACCGCGACATCAGAATCGTCCGCGTCGATGCCGACAAAGACGAACCGGCGCGCCTGCATAAACCGGCGGTCGCCTTGATCGGCGACGCCGCGCCGATCTTGATGCATCTGATCGACCAACTCGGCCGCGTCAATGAACGCCGCGCCTCGCGCCGCGACGAGATGCTGGCGCGGCAGGCGAAGATGCGGGCGCGGCTCGCCAAGCTTGCGCCGCAGTTGGCGTTCCTCGACGCGATCCGCACTGAGCTGCCAGAGGACGGCATCTATGTCGACGAGGTCACGCAGATCGGCTTCGCCGCGCGCCTCGCCTTTCCCGTCTATAAACCGCGCACGTTTCTCTCGCCTGGTTTCCAGGATAATCTCGGCTGGGGCTACGCCACCGCGCTCGGCGCGCAGCACGCGCGGCCAGAAGTTCCGGTGCTGTCGATCAATGGTGATGGCGGCTTCATGTACACGTCGAATGAACTCGCCACCGCCATGCGCCACCGCATTCCGCTGACCGCCATCGTCTTTACCGACGGCGCTTTCGGCAATGTCCGCCGCATCCAGGAAGAGCAGTTCGGCAACCGCCTGATCGCCTGCGATCTGGCCAATCCCGACTTCGTCAAATATGCCGAGAGCTTCGGCGCCACCGGACGGCGCGCGCGAAATCCGGCCGAACTGCGCGCCGCGCTCAAGGCCTCGTTCGCCGCGCGCGAGCCGACCTTGATCGAAGTTCCGGTTCAGGCCATGCCGAGCCCTTGGGAGTTCATCCACATGCCGCCGGTGCGCGGCGCAAAGAAAGTGTAAATACGTCCAGATGTCATCGTTGATTACCACCACCGACAAACTCGCCGCCATCTGCACTCGCATGGCGAAGCATCCGTTCATCACCGTCGATACCGAATTCCTGCGCGAGACCACCTATTACCCGCTGCTCTGCGTGGCGCAGATCGCCTCGGCGGATGAGGCAGTAGTGATCGACGCGCTGGCGCCCGGCATCGATCTGGCGCCGTTCTTCGCGCTTTTGGCCGACGAAAAAGTCATCAAGGTCTTCCACGCGGCGCGTCAGGATATCGAAATCGTCTGGAACATGGCCAAGACGATTCCGCATCCGATCTTCGACTCCCAAGTTGCCGCCATGGTGCTCGGCTATGGCGATTCGATTTCCTACGACCAGCTGGTGCAGCGCATTACCGGCGACGTGCTCGACAAATCGAACCGCTTCACCGACTGGACCCGCCGTCCCCTCACCGACGCGCAGGTCACATATGCATTGTCGGACGTGACGCATCTGCGTTCGGTTTACATCAAGCTCGCCGCCGATCTGGCAAAACGCGGCCGCACCAACTGGGTCGAGGCCGAGATGGCTATCCTCACCTCGCCCGAAACCTATCGCGCCGATCCGGCCAATGCCTGGGAGCGGCTCAAGACCCGCGTGCGCAAGCCGAAAGAACTCGCCGTCCTGATGGAAATCGCCGCCTGGCGCGAACGCGAGGCGCAGACGCGCGACGTGCCGCGTTCGCGCGTCTTGAAAGACGACGTTCTCGGCGACATCGCCACGCAGGCGCCGACGACGATCGAAAAGCTCGGCCATTTGCGCTCGCTGCCGAAAGGCTTCGAGCGCTCGCGCTGGGGCGAAGCCATTGTCGAAGCGGTGCAGCGTGGCATCGACCGCGATCCGAAGACACTGCCCCGTTTCGAGCGCTTCCGCCCAGCGCAGAATGGCGCGGCGACCGTCGAGTTGCTCAAGGTGCTGCTGCGCATGACGGCGGAGAGCCACGGCGTCGCCGCCAAGGTCATTGCCACGGTCGACGAACTCGATCGCATTGCAGCCGATGATGACGCCGACGTGCCGGCGATGAAAGGTTGGCGGCGCGAACTGTTCGGCGAGAAAGCGATTGCCCTCAAGCATGGCAGGCTGGCGCTCGCGGTCGACAAAGGCCGCGTCGTGACGGTGGATAAAGTCTAGGCCGTGCTCACGCCGCCTGCTTCCGCGCCGCGATTGCCGCGCCGAAGGCCTCGAACAGAGCCTTGTTGATTGGATTGGTCTGCGGATCGTATTCGGCATGCCACTGCACGCCGAGCGCGAAGCCTTTCGCATCCTTGATGCGGATCGCCTCGATGGTGCCGTCGTCGGCGATGCCTTCGACGATGACCCGGCCGCCGGGATCGAGAATGCCCTGCCCGTGCAGCGAGTTCACGCGAATGGTTTCGCTCCCGAACAGTCCGGCGAAAACGCCGCCCGGCGCCAGCGCCACATCGTGGCGGTCGCCGAACACGACCGTCGGGTCGGGATGGATTTCGCCGTTTTCCAGGCGCGGCATGCGGTGGTTCTGCCGGCCCGGTATGTCGCGGATTTCCGGATGCAGCGTGCTGCCATAGGCGACGCACATTTCCTGGAACCCGCGGCAGATGCCCAAGAGCGGCACGCCGCGCTCGACGCAGGTCTCGACCAATGACAGCGCCACCGCGTCGCGGTCGAGATCGTAAGGTTCGTAGCTGACATGCGGGTCGGCGCCGAACCGCGTCGGATGCACATTGGCGCGCGCGCCGGTCAGCAGGATGCCGTCGACGCTGTCGAGCAGATCGTCAATGTCGGTAATCTCCGGTGAGCCTGCGAACATCAGCGGCAGCGCGCGGACGACATCGGCCACGGCGCGCAGGTTTCGTTCGCCGACGCGCTGGGACGGAAACCGGCCTTCGGCCAGAACCTTGTTGCCGATGACACCGACGACAGGACGTTTCATTGCGGTCGCTTCATTGCCCGGCTCTCACTGCCTGTCCTTTACGTCTCGATCGACGGCTCGCGTCCGACCAGCCGCGCCAGCTGGCGCAGACGGCTGAACAGCCGGTCGCTGGCCAACTTGCCATAGGCGCCCGGCAACCGCAGCACCAGTTTGCCACGTTTTACCTGCATCGGCACATGGCCGAGAACGCCGCTCTGCCCCGCGGTCAGGATATAGGCCACCCGCATGGCAGCGCCCAGAACACGAGCACGGTCGAGAATATGGGTGGTGGCCAGTTCACGAAGGCGCGGCGACAGGTCTTCCTCGCTCAGGCCCGCATGGCGGAAATAGACCGACAGCGCCAGATAAGCGCGCGACGGGTGATTGACGGCGACGAAGGCGCCGTGCGCGATGATGTTCATCGACTGCTCGCCGCGGTAATCCGGGTGCGCGCGCCAGCCGATATCGCCGAGCAGACAAGCGGCGTGGCGCAGCCGGCGCTCGTCGGCGCTTTCCTCCAGACCGGATGACGCGATGAAGCGGTCGGTCCAGTCGATCAGTTCCTCGCCATGGCGAGGCGAGCGCGAGCGCAGCACGTTGAGATCGGCCGCCGCCGCGATCAGCGGATCGAGCGCGCGCTCTTTGGCGTTGAGCAGCGAATAAAGCAGACCCTCGCGCACACCGAGCACCGAGATGATGACTTCTTTCGGCTTGATCGTGCGTACGAGATTTTCCAGCACCAAAGCCGCGTAGGCCAGAAGTGGCCGGCGCGCGGCATTGACGACTTCGATCTTCGACAAGGTTTCGGTATCGACGCGATGCACCAGCCGCGAGAAGTCGAGCGCCTCGCGCGCCGAAATCCGGTAATTGTGCATGACGTGGAACGGATAGCCGGTCTGCCACATATGCAGCCGCGCCAGCGCGCGCCAGGTGCCGCCGACGGCATAGAAGGTGCGGCCCTCGCCTTCGCCCAAAATATCGAGGCCCCGGAATGAATCGGCGACCAGCTTTTCGGCTTTCTTGATGGATTTGCCGGTCAGGTCCTGCAAGGCCAGGCCGCCGAGCGGAAGGGTAAGGCCGTGCCGCACGCGGGTGCCCTTCACATCGACGAGTTCGAGCGAGCCGCCGCCTAGATCGCCGACAATGCCGTCCGGCTTGTAGATACCGGAGACGATGCCGAGCGCGGTCAGATGCGCTTCGCGTTTGCCCGACAGTATTTCGATTTTGGCGCCGCAGATGCGTTCGGCTTCAGCGATGAAAGCGCGGCCATTCTTCGCGTCGCGGCAGGCGGCGGTGGCGATCGCCCAGATCTTGGTGACGTGCTGGATGTCGCATAGTGCGCGGAAGCGCACCAAAGCGGCGAGCGCGGTATCGATGGCGTCCTGCGCCAGAAGCCCGGTGGTCTGCACCTGACGGCCGAGACCGGCGAGCACCTTTTCGTTGAAAATCGGCGTCGGCGAACGGGTCAGGCCCTCGTAAATGACCAGCCGCACCGAGTTCGAGCCGATATCGATGACCGCGATGGCCGGGCCGTGATCGAGGCGGCCCTTGACCGAATGGCCTGCGCGCTTACGCGCCTTCGGCGATGCGCCGGATAAGGCTGCGGGGCGACGATACTTTGAGCGATTTACCACGGCCCGACAGACTCGGATTGGTCATGAAGTATTTGTGGGCGTTGAACGGCTCGTCGCCCGGCGCGGCCTTTATGCGCGCCGAACTGCCATCCGGCAAGACCTGCCAGCTTTGCTCATTATCCCTGAAATTCGCGGCCAGAATCTGGCCCAATACCTGCTCATGAACGGTCGGATTGAGAATCGGGCACAGCACCTCGACCCGGCGGTCGAGGTTGCGCGGCATCATGTCCGCGGAGGAAAAATACACGGCCGCTTTCGGATGCGGCAATGGATGGCCGGCGCCAAAGCAATAGATTCGGGCATGTTCCAGGAAGCGGCCGACGATGGATTTGGCGCGGATATTCTCGGACAGGCCCGGCACGCCCGGCCGCAGACAGCAGATGCCGCGCACCACCAGGTCGATTTTCACGCCGGCCTGCGAGGCATCGTACAGCGCGTCGATAATGCCCGGATCGACCAACGAGTTCATCTTCATCCAGATACCGGAAGGCTTGCCGGCCTTGGCATTGGCGGTTTCCTGGGCGATGTGATCGAGAATGCGCGGCCGCAAGTTCACCGGCGAGATCGCCATGCGCTCGAGTTCGGCGGGCTCCGCGTAACCAGTGATGTAATTGAAGATGCGTGCGACATCGCGCGCGATCAGCGGATCGGCGGTGAAGAACGACAGGTCGGTATAGATGCGCGCGGTCACCGGGTGATAATTGCCGGTGCCGACATGGCAGTAGGTCGCCAGCGCCCCGCCCTCGCGCCGCACCACCAGTGACAGCTTGGCGTGGGTCTTGAGTTCGATGAAACCATAGACGACCTGCGCGCCGGCGCGCTCGAGATCGCGCGCCCAGCGAATATTGGCTTCCTCGTCGAAGCGCGCTTTCAGTTCGACCAATGCCGTGACCGATTTGCCGGCTTCCGCCGCCTCGACCAAAGTCTTGACGATCGGCGATTCCGCCGATGTGCGATAAAGCGTCTGCTTGATGGCGACGACGTTCGGATCGCGCGCCGCCTGCTGCAGGAACTGAACGACGACGTCGAAGGATTCATACGGGTGGTGAACCACCAGATCCTTCTGCCGGATCGCGGCGAAGGCATCGCCGCCATGATCGCGGATGCGCTCCGGATAGCGCGGATTGTAGGGCACGAATTCGAGATCGGGCCGGTCGATGCGGGTGAGCTGCGACAGATCGTTGAGCGCCAGCACACCGTCGACCAGAAAGACTTCGTCGTCGGCGACAGCCAGCGCGCGCTGGACGAAGCTGCGCAGTTCCGCCGGCATGGTGGCGTTGAGTTCAAGACGGATCACCGAACCACGGCGGCGCTGCTTGAGCGCGGTCTCGAACAGGCGCACCAGGTCCTCGGCCTCTTCCTCGATTTCCAGATCGCTGTCGCGGATGGCGCGGAACGCCCCCTCGCCCTTGACGGTGTAGCCCGGAAACAGCCGGCTGATATGCAGCGCGGTCGCCGCTTCCAGCGTGATCAGGCGAATGCCGTCATCGCTGCCGGTCGGCAGCTTGATGAAGCGCTCGATCTTCTGCGGCATGCGGATCAGCGCATTCATCGATTTGCCGTCGCGCACACGCGACAAATGCAACGCCATCGAGAAGCCGAGATTGGGGATGAACGGAAACGGATGCGCCGGATCGATCGCCAGCGGCGTCAGCAGCGGGAAGACATGCGTGAGGAAATGCTCCTCCAGCCAGGCCTTCTCCGCCTTTTTCAAATCAGCGCCCTCGACAAGCGTCACGCCGACCTTTGCCAGGTCGGGGCGCAATTCGAGCCAGCGCTGCTGCTGGTCATGCGCCAGCTGCGACACCGCTTCGCCGATACGGGTGAGTTGTTCCGATGGCGTCAGGCCGTCGGGGCTGCGCGTGGCAATGCCTTCGCGGACCTGACCTTTCAGACCGGCGACGCGCACCATGAAGAATTCGTCGAGGTTGTTGGCCGAGATCGACAGAAAGCGCACGCGCTCAAGCAGCGGATGTTGCTCATTGGCGGACTCTTCGAGGACGCGGCGGTTGAAGTGCAACCAGGACAGTTCGCGGTTGATGAAGCGGTCGGGCTGGGATCGCAGGTCGGTATCCGCCGCAGAGGGCTGCCCGGCGGCGGCCGCCTCACGTTTGATTGCGGCTATTTCTTCTGTTTTTCCAATAGCTTGAGCGCGGTCAGCCATAGCAATGAATGCCTTTATGATCGCCCTGCCTACTGCACGAACATGGCGGCCGGATGACAGTTCGCACCAGCGACCGTCATGCCGTCAAGCCAAACATAAGGGCGGCGTTAAGGCTGCCGGAAAAGCTCGGCGGCCAGCGCCCGCGTCACCGGCCGGTGCTGGCGCAGCGCCTCCTCGTCGAGCAGCGCGATGGCCGCGCGCGCGCTGGCAAAGGAACGCTCGATCCGGTTGGCGAGATAGGTCACCAGCGCCTCGTCCACCGCCAGTTGGCGGTCGGCGGCGAGCTTGACGATCAATTGCCGCAGCAGCGCGTCGTCGGGCGCTTCCAGCGCCACCACCGGCAGCACGCGCAGGCGCGAGCCGAGATCGCGGATAGAGACCGCGAAACTTGCGGGCGCGGTGCGCGCGGTCAACAACACGTCGACCTGCTGCTCGCGCGCCATGTTGATGAGATGAAACAGGGCGCGCTCGTTGAGACCCTCCGGCTCAAGATCCTCGACCACCAGCGCGCCGGTGGCGAAGGCGTGCGGCAAGTCCGTCTCGCCCAGCAGCTTGGCCGACAAAATGCGCGCGCCGGTCATCTGCGCCCAGATCGCCGCGAGATGACTTTTGCCGGAACCTTCCGGCCCGACCAGCACCGCGAGACGATCCGGCCAGTCCGGCCAGCGCTCGATCAGCGCCAAAGCCTTGGCGTTCGACGGCCCTTCGAGAAAATCCTCGCGCTCGAAACTGATGGCATGATCGAGCGCCAGCACCAACTGGCGCGGCGCCAGCGGAAAGACGTGA
The DNA here is from genome assembly GCA_947479905.1 of Bradyrhizobiaceae bacterium. GTDB lineage: Bacteria > Pseudomonadota > Alphaproteobacteria > Rhizobiales > Xanthobacteraceae > Pseudolabrys. The sequence continues at coordinate 17,869 of CANKBJ010000018.1, read as the reverse complement.
TCGGCGTCGGTACGCACAGTATGGTCTTTCCCGTTCACGCTTTTGGCTCGCCGGTATAGAGCGAACTATCCAGATAGCGCCTGAGCGCGAAGCGCGCCAGCACGCCGATGGTGGCGGCCAGCGGCACCGCGACCAGAAGACCGACAAAGCCGAACAGATAGCCGAAGGCCAGAAGCGCGAAGATCAGCCAGACCGGATGCAGGCCGACGCTTTCGCCGACCAGCTTCGGCGCCAGCACGTTGCCTTCGAGAAACTGCCCGGCGAGGAAAATGCCGAGCATGATCAGGATCGGGATGTAATCGGGCCAGAATTGCGCTACCGCGACCGCCAGCGCCAGGATCAGCCCGGTCATCGAACCGACGTAAGGAATGAAGGTAATCAGGCCCGAGATCAGGCCGATCAGCAGGCCGAAGTTCAGGCCCGCCACAGTCAGCGCGATGGCATAGAACGAGCCGAGGACAAGACACACCGCGCTCTGCCCGCGCACGAAGCCGGCGATCGCCGCGTCCACTTCACGCGCGAGGCCGCGTACGGTGTCGCGCTGGTGCAGCGGAATCCAGCTGTCGGCGGTGCGGATCATGCTGTGCCAGTCGTAGATCAGGTAGAAGGCGATGACCGGCGTCACCACGACCAGCGAGAACAGCGAGACCAGCGCGCTGCCGCCCGACCACAGCGATTTCAGCGCCGTGGTCAGCCAGCCGGCGCCCTGGCTCACCAGATCGGAAATGCCTTTGTCGGAGTTGAGGCCGGCGCCGACGATCTTCTGCACCCAGGGCCTGCTCGGATCGCTGATCACCGCGCGCAGCTTGCTCACGTAGCCGGGAATGTTGTCGATGAACGACGACAGCTGGCTGCCGAGCAGCGGCGCCACCAGCAGGATCAGCACGATGATCGCCAACACGACGACCGTGATGATGGTGAGCGCCGCCACCAGCCGGTTTATCCCGGCCCGCTCCAGCCGGTCGGTCAGCGGCGTCAGCAGATAGGCGATGGCCAGCCCCGCGACGAAGGGCAGCAGAATTTCCGACAGGAGCCACAGCAGCAGGATGATGGCGGCAAGCGCCGCCAGCCAGAAGACGATCTGGCGCTGGAACGCCTTGCCGTTCGGCGCCGGCGCGCGCAGAGGCTTCGGCGTGGCGGCGCGCGCGGCCTTGCTCACGGCTGCGCCACGCTGGAGTTCATGTGGCGCACCCATTCGGCCAGGTAGGCGGCGATCGACAACAGGGTCAACGTCGCCACCAGCCCCATCAGCACCAGCCTGAACATCGGCACCTCGTAGTTGAAGCCGAGCGAGCCGAGCACCACGCAGGCGAACGCGATCTGCGCCACCGTGTTGAGCTTGGACACCAGCAGCGGTTTGATCTTGAGCGGATTACCCATAAGCCAGGACAGCATGATCCCTCCGACGATCAGGATATCCCGCGAAACCACCAGGATCACCAGCCAGCGCGGGATGTCCCCGTTGATCCCAAGGGTGAGGTAGATCGATACGATCAGCGCCTTGTCGGCGAGCGGGTCGAGATAGGCGCCCAGTTCCGTGGTCCAGCCGAAGCGCTTGGCGAGAAAGCCGTCGACACCGTCGCTGACCCCGGCAACGAGGAAAAGCATGAAAGCAATCCACATGGCATTGGACATGATCGCCCAGACGACGACCGGCACCAGCAGGATGCGCCCCAGCGTAATGAGGTTAGGAATACTCAAAGCGTGACCCCGGCTCGTGGCAGAAAGCCCCCGGCACGAGGGCAAGCTTACTTCCTACAGCAGAGTATAACGGCGCGCGAGCCATTGCGCGAATTGCGTTTTCGCCGTACGACCCGGCCTTATTTCGCAAGGCGCATGGTCTCCGGCTGTGCGCTACGGGGACCAGCATGGCAGATGAAAAGCGCGGGCTGACTTACGCGCAGGCGGGCGTCGATATCGATGCCGGCAACCGGATGGTGGACCTGATCAAGCCTCTGGTGCGCGCCACCGCGCGGCCGGGCGCGGACGCCGAAATCGGCGGGTTTGGCGGCCTGTTCGACCTCAAACGGGCCGGCTACAAGGATCCCATTCTGGTCGCGGCCAATGACGGCGTCGGCACCAAGGTCAAGATCGCCATCGAGACCGGCCGGCACGACACGATCGGCATCGATCTGGTTGCGATGAGCGTCAATGACCTGGTGGTGCAAGGCGCCGAGCCGCTGTTCTTTCTCGACTATTACGCGTGTGGAAAGCTCGAGCCGGAAATCGGCGCTGCCGTCGTCGCCGGCATCAGCTTCGGTTGCCGGCAGGCCGGCTGCGCGCTGATCGGCGGCGAGACCGCGGAAATGCCCGGCCTCTATGCGGGCGACGATTATGACCTCGCCGGCTTCGCGGTCGGCGCTGTCGAGCGCGGCGAAGTATTGCCGCGCGCCGATATCGCCGAAGGCGACGTCATTCTTGGCCTCGCCTCCTCCGGCGTGCATTCAAACGGCTATTCGCTGGTGCGCAAGATCGTCGCCAGAAGCGGCTTGCCCTGGACCGCGCCGGCGCCTTTCGCGCCTGACGTGTCACTCGGCGAAGCCATCCTGACGCCGACGCGCATTTACGTGAAGTCGTGCCTGGCCGCGATCCGCGACACGCACGCGGTGAAGGGCCTTGCCCACATCACCGGCGGCGGCTTTCCCGACAATATCCCGCGCGTGTTGCCGAAGGGGCTTGGCGCGCGCATCGATCTTGCCACCGTCAAGGCGCCGGCGGTGTTCAAGTGGCTCGCCGATATCGGCAACGTCGCGCAAAACGAAATGCTGCGCACCTTCAACTGCGGCATTGGCATGATTGTCGTCGTCGCGCCAAAAGACGCCGACGCAGTCAGCGCTGCTATGACCAAAGCCGGCGAACAGGTAGCGACCATCGGCGCGGTGATGCGCGCGCCGGGCGAAGACCGCGTCGTCTATGACGGCGCCCTCGATCTGAAACTGTGAGCCTGCGCCCAGGGAGCCGACAAAGATGAGCCGCAAGCGCGTCGCCGTTCTCATCTCCGGCCGCGGCTCCAACATGGCGGCGCTGATCGAGGCTGCGAAAGACAAATCCTATCCTGCCGAAATTGCCCTGGTGCTGTCGAACAAGGCCGATGCCGGCGGACTTGTCACCGCGCGCGACAATGACATTGCCACGGAAGTTGTCGATCACACTCCGTTCGGCAAGGACCGCGCCGCGTTCGACGCGGCGATGCAGAGCAAGCTCGAAGCACATCGTATCGATCTTGTCTGCCTTGCCGGCTTCATGCGGCTGTTGTCGCCAGGCCTTGTCGCCTTGTGGCAGAACCGCATGCTCAACATTCACCCAGCCCTGCTGCCGGCGTTCAAAGGTGTCGACACCCACGCACGCGCGCTCAATGCCGGCGCGAAAATTCACGGCGCTACCGTGCATTTCGTCGTGCCGGAAATGGACGCCGGCCCCATCGTCATGCAGGGCGCGGTCGCGGTGCGACCCGATGACACAGAGGCGAGCCTGTCGGCGCGCGTCCTCGCGGTCGAGCATCGGATTTATCCGGCCGCCCTCAAACTGGTCGCCGAAGAACGCGTCCGCGTGGTCGAGAACCGTTGTCTGATCGATGGCATACCGGTTCCTGATACAGCGTCGTTGCTTCCGGTCCCCTGACATTTGCCGCCAGTCTTGGAATATCCCGCCGTTTCGGGTGTTATAGCTCGACACGCCACAATTCCACGTTGGCGCAACAACAGCACGGGGGAACGCCATGTTTGGGCACCATAAAGAACCACAATTGATCATTCCCGGCCTTGCCGGATTTTACGCGAAGATGGAGCCGGTCGCCTACACGATCACGCGCGTCATCTTCGGCATCATCATGATCATGCATGGCTGGCCGAAGTGGACCCGCGGCGCGGACGCCGTCGGCACGGCATTCGCCAACAATTACGGATTGCCGCGGTGGTTCGCCATGCTGGCGATTTTCTTCGAGGTCGTCGGCGGCGCGGCTTTGGTTGTCGGCATCTTCACCCGTTTCTTCGCGGCGGCCTTGGCCATCGAACTGCTCATCGCCATGCTGGCCGCGCACTGGGCCAAGGGCTTCGCCGTCGGCGGCGGCGGTTATGAATATGTGCTCTTCCTCGGCATCGTCTGCTTCTACATGTCGATCCGTGGCGCCGGCCCCTACTCGGCCGACGCCAAGATCGGCAAGCACCTGTAGGCGGCGTCAGGCCGGGCGCAGCCCGATTCTGTCGAATAATAAAGTCATGCGCCGCGCCCAGGTGTGATCCGCCCGGGCGCGGGCATAGCCGGCCTCCCGCAATCGCTCCGCATACGCCGCATGGCCGACGAGGTAGCGCGCCTTGTCGATGAACTCCTCGCGCGAACGATAAGTCTCGATCTCCTTGCCGGACTCGTAGCATTCTTCGATCTCAGCCGTATGCGCGGTCAGATACGCGGCGCGGCACATCGGAATTTCAAAATCGCGCAAGCGCACATGCGGCACCATGGCCGAACACGGCAGACCGTCCGCCCAGACATTGCTGAGATTAATGTGCACGGCATAGCGCGCCACCGTCTCGGCGAAGGCGTCCACAGGGACGCTGCCTCTAGCCGACCGCGCGACGATCGGCGCAAGCCTTTGGCTCTCGCTACGATAGCGCCATTGCCGGACAAGGCGCGCCGCGCCGCCAAGCGCACCGTCACGCCGCAGAACCTGCCGCGCCACGTCAAGATAACTCGGCCACGTTCCCGCGACCGTGGCGCGGCGGCCAAGATAGATCGCGGGCGGCGCGCCGCTATGTGCGCCTTCACGCGCGGATGGCGGGCGCCAGCCGGCGCCGTAAATATCGACCGGCAGACCGGCTTCAATCGCCGCGGCAAGCCAGCGGTCCCGGTCGGCATAGCGTTGACCAATAAAAGCTATGCGCGCCTGCCGTTCAACGCCATCCACCGGACGATAGAGATTCGGATCGGCGCCCATCTGCACCCAAACGGGCCGCGCGCCAACGGCAAGATACCTGGATCGCGCATCCTTTTCCGGATGCCAGGAAAAATCCGCGGCAGCGGCGACCGCACCGACCAGCTCGAATTGATAGATGCTGTTGCAAAAGAAATTCACCGACGGAATGCCGAGCACGCGCAGTTGCGCGAAGCCGCCAGGATCGAAATGCGCGTTGTAGAAATACGACAGGAACAGCCCGATCGACTTTTCCCTGTGCGCGTCGATCACTTCGTCGAGAATGGCTTGCGTCGTGCGCGCGCGTGCTTCAAGTTCCTGCGGCGTAAAGCCGTGGCCGATATGCATGAAACGGCTGACCGGCGACAAATCGACTTGAGATTCGACAATCTCGTGCCCGAGTGCGCGCAAAGCCGGATAGAAATTTCCGCTCCAAAGATCGGCGTGGAAATTGACTGAATCGCGGGAGTGGCGAACTGCAGTGAATATCCGCATGCGCCCGACTAGCCGTTTGCCGCCTTGCGAACCCACACTTTATTGTCGTGAAAGGCGGCGCCGCCGAAGGGGGCGATCGAGTCGGCGCCGGTCAGGATGTTGATGCCGCGGCCGTCGGCGTAAGCCGAATTTGGCCAGATCGATTCCGCGATCAGCACGCCGCGGCGCAATCCCTCGAACCGCCGCGCATGCAGGCGCACCTCGCCGCGCATATTGCCGAGCACGACATAATCGCCATCGGCAATGCCATGCGCGGCCGCGTCGTCGGGATGAATGAGAACCGTCGGGCGCTTTTCGTTGGCCAGCGAGGTTGGCGTTTCGTTGAAGGTCGAATTGAGAAAGCCGCGCGCCGGCGACGTCGCAAGACGGAACGGATGCGCATCGTCGGCTTGCTCGATCGAGGTCCAGTGGTCTGGCAACGCCGGCATCTGGTCGACCGGACCTGAGGTATAGGGACTACGGAACGGCACGCGCGGCCAGTCCGGCTTGAAACGGAATTTGCCGTCCGGCCAGTTGAAGCCGTCGAGATAATGCGCCTGCCGGAACGGCGGCTGCACGTCGAGCCAGCAGCCTTCTTCCAGCTCGGCGAGCGTGCCGCGTTTCGACACGCGCAGCATCTGATCGATCAGGTCGCGCGGGCTGAGCGCAAAAGCCGGATGCGCAGCGCCGAGCCGCCTGGCCAGCGCGGTAATCACCTCGTGATTGTTCCAGCACTCGCCCGGCGCCTCGACGAGCTTCGGCCCCATGATGATGTATTGATGGCCGCCGCCGCGATAGACGTCGTCATGTTCGAGAAACGTCGTCGCCGGCAGCACGATATCGGCCATCGCCGCCGTCTCGGTCATGAACTGTTCGTGCACGCAGGTGAACAGGTCGTCCCGCGCAAAGCCGCGCTTCACGAGCGTCTGGTCCGGCGCCACCGACACCGGATTGGTGTTCTGGATGAACAAGGCATCGACCGGCGGTCCACCCTGGAGCGCCGCGCGGTCGCCGGTGAGAATGGCGCCGATGCGCGACTGATCGAGCATACGCACCGAACGGTCATGCGCATCGAGCCCCTCGATCATCGTCTTGTCGAGCTTGTAGATGTCGGCATTGTTGTGAAACGCGCCGCCGCCCTCGTGCTGCCACGCGCCGATGACCGCGGCGATGCAGCTTGCCGCGTGCATGTTGGCCGCGCCATTGCGCGAGCGGGCAAAACCATAGCCGAGCCGGAAGAACGTGCGTTTGTTGTCGCCGACCAGTTTGGCGAAAGCCTCGATGGTCTCGACCGGCGTGCCTGTAATGCCTGAAGCCCACTCAGGGCCGCGTGTCGCTAAATGCGCTTCCAGTTCGCGCGGCGCGTCGGTGTATTTGTCGAGATAGTCCCAGTCGGCGCGGCCGTCGCGGAACAGGCAATGCATTACCGCGCAAGCGAGCGCGCCATCGGTGCCGGGCTTGACCAGCACCGCAAGGTCGGCCTGCTCCATCGTGCCGTTCATGTAGATATCGACCGCAACGATTTTCGCGCCGCGCTCTTTGCGCGCGCGGGTCGCATGCGTCATCACATTGACCTGTGTGTTGACCGGATTGGTGCCCCAGATCACAACCACATCGGATTTCGCCATCTCGCGCGGATCGGCGCCGGCGATTTTTCCCGTCCCCGCCGCGAAGCCGGCATAGGCCGGGTTGACGCAAATGGTCGAATGAAAGCCGGAATATTTTTTAACGTGGCGCAGCAGATTGATGCTGTCGCGCATCACCAGTCCCATCGTGCCGGCGTAATAATAAGGCCAGACGCTTTCCGCGCCGCCGCGCGCCTCGGCCTTGAGCAGTTTCTCGGCCACAAGATCGAGCGCGTCGTCCCACGAGATGCGGCGGAAGCCGCCCGCCCCTTTGTCGCCGACGCGCTGCATCGGATGCATCAGCCGCTCAGCGTGATGCTGGCGTTCGGCGTAGCGCGCGACCTTGGCGCAGATGACGCCGGCCGTGTAGTCGTTGTCTTTTGAGCCGCGCACGCGGCCGATGGTGCGCTCGTCGACCAGCTCGACCTCAAGCGCGCAGGTCGAGGGACAATCGTGCGGACAGGCCGTGTGGCCTGTCGCCTTGATCGCAGGTTTGGGCGGGCGGAAACTCTGATTCATGCGGCCGACAGTCTAGCGCCGGCCGCATGGCTTGTCTTGCGCGTCACTCGCGCGTTTCGGCCGAACTTAGGCCTTTTGCCGCTCGACGTGCCAGCGCCTGCGGCTGAACGTGTAAATGATCGCCATGACGACAATCAGGGCGCCGCGAATGCTCCAGATCGTCCCCAGGCTCGGCGTCGCACCGCCGAACACGGCGGCGCTGAAGCGGTCGACGATAATCCAGACCACCAGGCCGAGACCGGCCATGACTTCGTCGAGATAGAGCCGGCGATGACGCCGCACCATGAAGTAGCCGACGGTGACGACGATCAGGCCGCCGACCGGGCCGCCCCAGTCGTGCAGCGCATGCCGGGTGTTCTCGCTGAACACGGTGGCCAGGAGCGGATCGGTTGCCATGATGTCGCCGGCGACCCAGCCGAGCAACGCGCCGCCGGCCCAGACCAGCACGCGGAAGCGCTCGAGCAAGGCCATCAACAAGGCCGAACCGGCGACGATCAGCGGCACGCTGGTGGCCAGCCCGAAGATGATCAGCATGGTCTTGATGCTGGCGGCATGCGCCGCATCGACGCGAGCGGCTGCGATATCGGCCGAGGCCGCGATGGCGATGACGTTGTCGAGGCTCATGACGATATCGGCGATGGCGACGATGCGCACCGCGCTCCACAAGGTCTCGCCGCTCTTGACACCCTCGCCTTCGGAATCCTCGGTGACCAGTTTGGTCGCCACCCAGAACAGCAGCACGCCGCCGACCAGCTTGAGGAACGGATAGTTCATCGCTTCGGCGACGACGAGCGTGAACAGGACGCGCAACAGCACCGCGACGCCGGCGCCCATGATCATGCCCCACAGGCGCTGCTTGGGCGGCAGCGTCATGCAGGCCATGGCGATGACGACGGCGTTGTCACCCGACAGGATGATGTTGACGCCGATGATCTGCGCGGCCGCGATCCAGATCGGCGCGTGCGTTATGTTGTCCCAAAAATAATCCACGCGTGTCCCCCTAGACTTTTATGGTTGCGGCCGGTTCTCGATCAGCCGACGATTTCGTTGCCGGAAAAGAACTGCGCGATTTCGATCGTTGCGTTCTCCGCCGAATCGGAACCGTGCACGGAATTTTCGCCGATCGACTTAGCGTGCACCTTGCGGATGGTGTTGGCGTCGGCCTTGGACGGGTCGGTGGCGCCCATCACTTCGCGGTACTTGGCGATGGCGTTGTCGCCTTCCAACACCTGGACGACGACCGGCGCGGAAATCATGAACTCGACCAGTTCGCCGAAGAACGGGCGGGCCTTATGCACGCCGTAGAACTGTTCGGCCTGCGCCTTGGTGATCTGCACGCGCTTCTGCGCGACGATGCGCAGGCCGGCCTTCTCGATCATGGCATTGATGGCGCCGGTCAGGTTACGCGCGGTCGCATCGGGCTTGAGAATGGAGAAAGTACGCTCGACCGCCATTGGAATAGTCCTTCACTGGGATTGATCGGTGGGATGACCGATATTCGTTAGATTATATTGGTTGCGGCGGCTTATACCGGGCGTCACGAAGGCCGGCAAGTTCGGCGAACAGCCCAATATCGTGGCGATCCTATACCGTTCCGGGTTCGAATTCAGCGTCCCGAGGGGCCAAACATGAAATCCCGCTACCGGATGTTTGCCGGGTACAATGCCTGGTCCAACGAGCGGCTCTATGACGCAGCCGCCCTCCTCTCCGACGCCGACTACCGCGCCGACCGCGGCGCCTTCTTCAAATCCCTGCACGGAACCCTCAACCACTTGCTGGTGGGTGACCGTATCTGGATGAAGCGATTCACCGGCGCCGGCGAGCAGCCGCCGAGCCTGGATACCATCCTTTATGACGACTTCGCCGCGTTGCGGGCGGCCCGGCGCTCGCAGGATGTTCTCATCGGCCGCTACATCGACGGCCTCGACGACCAGACCCTGGCCGGGACCATCCGCTACCGCACGGTCGTCAATCCGCAGACCATCGAGCAGCCGCTGATGCCGGCGCTCGATCATTTTTTCAATCATCAGACCCACCACCGCGGCCAGGCACACGCGCTGCTGTCGTCGATCGTCGGCAACGACAGGACGCCGAGCTTCGACCTGATCATCTATCAGCGCCAAACCGGACAGGGCTTGGGCAAGGTCAGCTAACCTCGATTTCCGCATCATGCCCCGGCGGCTTTTTTGGGGATTGCGTTGTGCGGCGCACTCGTCCAAAAGGCGCGCATGCTCATCATCGACGACCTTACGGTCCGCATCGCCGGGCGCTCTCTTTTGGAAGACGCCTCCGCCCGCATCGTGCCGGGCGCGCGCGTCGGGCTGGTCGGCCGCAACGGCACCGGCAAATCGACTTTGTTCAACGTCATCACCGGCGAACTGGCGGCGGAAGGCGGCTCTATCGAAATACCGCCGCGCTGGCGCATCGGCCGCCTCGCCCAGGAAGCGCCGAACGGACCGGAGAGCCTTTTAGAAGTCGTGCTGAAGGCGCCGAGTGAGCGCACCGAACTGCTGCACGAAGCGGAGACCGCCACCGACCCGCACCGTATCGCCGAAATCCAGACAAGGCTTGCCGACATCGGCGCGCACGCAGCGCCTGCCCGCGCCGCCTCGATTTTGTCGGGCCTCGGCTTCTCCACCGCCGATCAGGCGCGGCCCTGCACCGAATTTTCCGGCGGCTGGCGCATGCGCGTCGCGCTGGCCGCGACCTTGTTCTCCGAGCCAGACCTTCTGATGCTCGACGAGCCGACCAACTATCTCGATCTCGAAGGCACGTTGTGGCTGCAGGACCATCTGGCGCGCTATCCGCACACGATGATCATCGTCAGCCATGACCGCGACCTGCTCGACAATTCGGTCAATCAAATTCTCTCGCTCGAAGCCAAGAAGCTGACTTTGTACAAAGGCGGCTATTCCGACTTCGAACGGTTGCGCAGCGAAAAGCTGGTGCTCGACCAGAAGATGATGAAGAAGCAGGACGCGCAGCGCGCGCATCTGCAAGCCTTCGTCGATCGCTTCCGCGCCAAAGCCTCGAAGGCGACGCAGGCGCAATCGCGCATCAAGATGCTGGCCAAGATGCAGCCGATCTCGTCGATGGTCACCGACGACGTTCGGCCGATTATCATTCCGCCGCCGGAGAAACTGTTGTCGCCGCCGATCATCGCCACCGACGACGTCGAGGTCGGCTATGACGGCCGCGTGATCTTGTCGGACCTGTCGCTGCGCATCGACAATGACGACCGCATCGCGCTGCTCGGCTCGAACGGCAACGGCAAATCGACTTTGGTGAAGCTGCTCGCCGGCAAGCTCAAGCCGATGAGCGGCACGGTGACGCGCGCGGCGACTTTGAAGGTCGGCTATTTCGCTCAGCATCAGGTCGATGAACTCGACATGGACGGCACGCCTTACGAGCACGTGCGCAAATTGATGCCGGACCAGCCGGAAGCCAAAGTGCGCTCGCGCGTCGGCACGATTGGATTTTCGGGACAAGCCGGCAATACCAAAGTCGAGAAACTGTCCGGCGGCGAAAAAGCCCGGCTTTTATTGGGTCTGGCGACTTTCGCCGCGCCGCATCTGATCATCCTCGACGAGCCGACCAACCATCTCGACATCGACAGCCGCGGCGCGCTGATCGAGGCGATCAACGATTTCTCCGGCGCGGTGATCCTGGTGTCGCATGACCGCTATCTGCTGGAAGCCTGCGTCGATCGGCTCTGGCTGGTCTCGGGCGGCCATGTGAAGCCGTATGACGGCGACCTCAACGACTATATGCGTCTCGTCCTGTCGTCGGAAAACCGCCACCTGACGGTCGGCGCCAAGTCGGCGAAGCGGCAGGACCCGGTTCAGGCGCGCCGCGCGGCGGCTGAAAAGCGCGTCGATACCGCGCCGCTGCGCAAGCAGATTTCAGAGGCCGAAGCGCAGATCGCGCAACTCAACAAGCAGCTCGGCAAGCTCGACGCGACGTTGGCGGACGGCACGGTGTTCGCCAAGGATCCGGCGCGCGCAACCGAACTGTCGAAGACACGCGCCAGCGTCGTCGCCGCGATCGCCAAGGCCGAAGAAGCCTGGCTCGCAGCATCGAGCGCGCTGGAGACGGCCTAAGTTTGCACTTTTCCGTTCGCTAGTGGAGCGGATTTGACGTTCGCTACCCGTTTGCCGCGACCATATTATGCGAACGTCAAATCCAAAGCTCCACTAGCAACAATAACTTGCTAGTGGTCCTTTGATTCTAACATTCGCAAAAGTGGCTCCGCGGATGGGATGCGAATGTTAGAATCGGACCACTAGCGAATTTGCGTCCGCGCCGGCTGCACGGCCTGTGGTTGGGCCGCGGGTTTTGCCGTCTTCTTTTTCGGCGCGGGCTTCGTCGGCTTGGCCGGCGGCTTGGGCTGCACCGGCGCGGCGCTGATTTCGCGCAGCCGGCCGGAACTGAACGTGTAGATGCCGGGCCACGGACCGGCCAGATAGGTCAGCACAACGCGGCGATCATTGGTCTCGCCGACGCCGATGCCGACATTGGCCGGAACGCCGGCGCGGCGCACCGCGTCGCATTCGCTCATGCCGAGCGCAATGCCGCCGACCACCTCCGGCATACCCGGATCGATTTCGGCGGGCGCGGCGACTCCGGCAGGCATGGGCGCCCCGGCCAGATCCCCCGCCATCGAGCCGACAGCCGGTTCGCCGGGCGGTTGGGCCGGAGCCTGCGGCGCCTCAGCGACCGCCCGGGAAAAGCATCGACCGTCGGCGCCGATCAGATCCTCGGCCGCCACCGGCCCGGTCGGACCGAGTTCGAAATTCTTGTCGGCTACCGACGCGGCCGAGCCGTCTGACCGGGTAAACACGGCGACGGGCTTCGCGAACCATTGGCCGCTCTTGAGGCCGTCGGTAACGCTGCCAGAACAGCCGGCGACCGCCGTTGCCAGCGCAGCGGTAAAGGCGGACGTCAACAAAGCGCTGCGGCGTGGCAAAACGGCTTCCCCCGGGACTTAATCTATCGTCTTGTCCCTTAAGACCTATTTTGCGTCATCACAATGGCGCCGGGCAAGGGCGATCGGTCTTGTCGGCCAATGACCGAGAAACGTCCGGAGGCTGGGCGAGCGGCGGATCAGGCTTTCTTGACCCAGCGGCCCTGCTCGTCCGGCTGCCAATAGGTCGCCTCGAAGCCCTTGGCCTTGGCCGCCGACCAATGGCCGCGCGCGGCCGCCACCGCCTCGTCGTCGTCGCCGTTAAAGACCAGGACGATGCGCGCATAGGCGTCGGCGTCGGCCGGCAGCGGCGCGCCTTCGATGAGGAAGCGCACCGTCGCCTCGTTCGGATTGCTGTCGGTCAGCGTCAGCAGCACCGGCTGCGCGGCGGAGTCCGTTTCGCGCCAGGTGCCGTGCGGCAGGAAGCCATCATCGCTGTAAGTCCATAAGTGCGCGTCGAGCGCCTCGATGCGTTCTTCCGACGTGCCCTGCACGATCACCTTCCAGCCGCGCTCAAGCGACTTCTCCAGAAGCGGCGTCAGTACGCCTTCCAGTTTCTGGCCTTGCAGGTGGTAGAAGAGAACTTCGGTCATGTCATGCTATCGAGAATGGCGTCGATATTCCTGCGTCCATCCAGCACACGGACGATATCGACGGAAACGTCGCTTGTTCGATAAAAGATAATATAAGGCGACGCCACGATGGTCCTCAATCCTGGAAGAAGTCTGTCGTGCGAGCGGCCTGCGAATGGAAAGTCCGACAATTTGCGGCAAGCCGCTTCGATTTTGACGACTTGATCGTCAGCGCGCGTGAGAGACGCTTCCTGCGAAAAATAATTCCATATCAGCTTGAGGTCGTTTTGCGCGGAAGGCGACCAAACGACCTTCAAGCTCGACCCATGCCATTCTTTTCGTGCATCTCCTGCAAGAAGGCGTTGATATCCAGCTCGCGCCCCTCACCCGCGTCGAGTTGCCGGATGCCAACATCAAGGTCGGCACGCAAGGCGCTGAGCTTGTCGACGTAATCGATCAGTTCGCGCGCGATCCGGTCCTGCTCGGCCTCCGGCAGGGCTTCCACCTTGGCAATCGCCTCGCGCAAGACCTTGATCATATGTCAAATCTACCACAGTCAAAGGCTCAAACCAAAGGGCGCGATAGCGCCCTACTTCTCGTAATGCTCGGCCACCAGCCGATCCAAAAGCCGCACGCCCCAGCCCGAGCCCCAGCTCTTGTTGATATCGCTCGAACGCGAATCCATGCCGGTTCCGGCGATGTCGAGATGCGCCCACGGTGTCTTGTCAGCGACGAAACGCTGGATGAATTGCGCGGCGGTTATCGCCCCGCCCCAGCGCGAACCGCCGGTGTTCTTCATGTCGGCGAATTTTGAATCGATCATCTTGTCGTAGAACGGCGACAGCGGCATGCGCCAGACTTTCTCGTCGGTGGCTTCACCAGCGAGATGCAGACGATGACTGAGCTCGTCGTTATTGGCGAACATGCCGGCGAATTCCTGGCCGAGCGCGACGATGATCGCGCCGGTCAAGGTCGCCAGATCGATCATGAATTTCGGCTTGAACCGCTTGGCGGTGTACCAAAGCACGTCGGCCAGAACGAGACGGCCTTCGGCGTCGGTGTTGATGATCTCGATGGTTTGGCCCGACATCGACGTGACGATATCGCCCGGCCGCTGTGCATTGCCGTCCGGCATGTTCTCGACGCAGCCGATGACGCCGACGGCATTCACTTTCGCTTTGCGCGCGGCCAGCGCCTGCATCAAGCCGACGACGCAGGCAGCGCCCGCCATGTCGCCCTTCATGTCTTCCATGCCGGCCGCCGGCTTGATCGAAATGCCGCCCGTGTCGAAACAGACGCCCTTGCCGATGAAGGCGACCGGCGCCTCGCCCTTCTTGCCGCCGTTCCAGCGCATGACGACGACGCGGCTGTCGCGCCGCGACCCCTGACCGACGCCGAGCAGCGCGCCCATGCCGAGCTTGGTCATCGCCTTGATGTCGAGCACCTCGACGGCGACGCCGACTTTTTTCAGCACCTGCGCGCGGCGGGCGAATTCTTCCGGATAGAGAATGTTGGCCGGTTCGTTGACCAGATCGCGCGCCATCAAAACGCCGCCGGCGATCGCTTCGCGCGCCACGTAAGCCTTGCGCGCCGCCGCGACGTCGCCAGTGGCAATGGTGATGCTGCGCTTTTGCGGCGGCTTTTCGTCGTCCTTGCGCTTGGTCTTGTAGCGGTCGAAAGCATAGGCGCGCAGCAGCACGCCCTGCGCCAGATCGGCGGCCGCTTCGGCCGACATTTTGCCGCCGGCCGGCAGTTCGGCAAAGACCGTTGCATCGCTGGCGCCGGTCGGCAGCTTGCCCAAGGCGGCACCGCCAAATTTGACGAAGTCCTGCGCCTTGAGGTCGGCGAGCTTGCCGGCGCCGATCACGGTCAGGCGGTCGACTTTCAGCCCTTCCGGCATGATCAGATCGAGCGACTTGCCGTTCTTGCCGGTGAAGCGCTCGGCCTTGGCAGCACGCGCGACCAGGCCAGTGGCCGACCCCAGCGCCTTGGCGGTCGCGGGGCCGAATTTGAGCCCGTCATCGCAAAATACCACCAGAACCCCCCGTTGCGGTGCGGCGAACGAGCCAAATGCAATCTTGGGGGCGTCGGCCATAGGGAAGCGTCCTTGTTCTGGAGCGGCTGTGTTGTCTGGAGCAGTTTTGGGCAGCATGCATATGGCGCGCCGCCGGCCGCTCTGCAAAGCCCCTGCCGCGCGGTTTTGCGCGGTTTTCAAGAGTTCGATAGCCAGCGCGGGCCCTGGCAAAAGAGCGGCGGCAGGCGGTATTTGCTTGCCAGAATCGACCCTGCCGGGCTTGTTTCCCGGGCGGCGTGACGCCACCGGCGTTTACCAATTATTGTGCATGATCAACGGCTTTGCCTTGGCAGGGCCATTTTGTCGCCGGATCAAGGTAAACGTAAGCGGCTTAAGGTTTACGGTTGCTTTCGCCGGGGCTCGCGGGGGCCACGGGGGCGCCGCTCGAGGGGGCACAAGGCTTGCCTTGCAAGCATGGTCACTAGCGGAAGGCTTGCCGCGCAAGCCATTTGAGGGGAACGGCATCACCGATGGGGTCCATCAGCCACTATATTTTTCGCTCCACTTTCGGAGCGTTCTTGCTGGTGCTGATCAGCCTGACGGCGGTGATCTGGATCACTCAGGCGCTGCGCGATATCGATCTGATGACCAGCCAGGGCCAGAACGTTCTGGTCTTCGTCGGCATCACCGGGCTGATCGTTCCCTTGCTCGTTCTGGTAATCGCACCGATCGCGCTGCTGATCGCGGCCGCGCATACGCTCAACAAGCTGTCGACCGATTCCGAAATCATCGTCATGAACGCGGCCGGCATGTCGCCGTGGAAGCTGTTTCGCGCATTCATGTCGGTGGCGATCGTGGTGTCGATCATCGTCATGGCGATCAGCGCCTATTTCGCGCCCAAGGGTCTGCGCATGCTGCGCGACAGGCTCACCGAGGTGCGCGCCAATGTGGTGAGCACGATCGTACAACCCGGGCGTTTCACCGCGATCGACGCCGGCGTCACCATCCATATTCGCGAACGGCTGCGCAACGGCCAATTGGTCGGCATCCTCCTCGACGACCGGCGCAATCCGAACGAGCGCATGACCATCTTGTCGGATACCGGCGAGCTGCTCGACAATGACAACGGCACCTTTCTGGTGCTGCAAAAGGGCGTGGTGCAGCGTCAGGAGGTCGGCAAGAGTGAGCCGGCCATGGTCGAGTTCGACCGATACGGATTCGATCTGTCGCAATTCTCCGGCGGCACGCAGGCGGTGAAATATTCAATCCGCGAACGCTATTTGTGGCAGTTGCTGGTTCCCGATCCGAAGGACCCGCATTATATCGAGCAGCCCGGCCAGTTCCGCGCCGAACTGCATGACCGGCTGGTCGCACCGCTTTACCCGATCGCCTTCGTGGTGATTGCGTTCGCCTATCTCGGCGCGCCGCGCACCAACCGCCAGAGCCGGGCGCTGTCGATGGTTGGCGCCATCAGCGGCGTGGCGCTGTTGCGGCTGATCGGTTTTGCCTCGACCGTGTTCGGCGCCACCACGCCGTGGATGCTGTCGTTGCAATATGTCGGCTTTGCCATCGCCTTCGGCGGCGGATTGTTCGTCATTCACCGCGGCCTGATCCTGGAGCCGCCGGCGTTCCTCACCAACTGGCTGACCGCGCTCGGTGCGCGCCTTACGCAACGGCTCGCCGCGCCATGAGTATCATCGGCGGCAAAATCGCGCGCTATTTCGGCCTGCGTTTTCTCAGCGCGGTGCTGCTGGTGTTCGCCGGCATCACCGTGCTGGTGGCACTGCTCGATTATATCGAGTTGATGCGTCGCACCGCCGACCTGCCAAATGTTTCGGCTGTCCTGGTGGCCAAGACCTCGCTCTATCGCGTACCGCAGGTGACCGAAAGGGTCCTGCCGTTCTGCGTGCTGATCGGCGCGATGTCCTGCTATCTGAATTTTTCGCGCCGGCTTGAACTCGTGGTCGCGCGCGCCGCCGGCATGTCAGCCTGGCAGTTCGTTTCACCGGCTTTGATCGTCGCCTTCCTGTTCGGCGTGTTTGCCACTACCGTGTATAATCCGATCTCCGCCACCCTGCAGGAACGGTCGAAGCGGTTCGAGGCCGAACTGTTCGGCCAGGACGCGAGCGCTCTGCGCGGCGGCGGCGGCCCATTCTGGGTGAGCCAGCGCAACGGCGACGGCCAGGCCATCATCAACGCCAAATCGAGCCGCGACCAAGGGGTTACCCTGTCTGGCGTCACCGTGTTCACCTTCGATTCGGCCGGGCACTTCAAACAGCGCATCGAATCGCGCTCCGCGGTCTTGGAACCCGGGGTCTGGCGGCTGCTGGACGCCCGCCTCTACGAACTGCGGGCGCTGCCGGCCGACCTGGCCGAGTTCACCCTGAAGACCAATCTGACGCCGGAACAAGTACGGGAAAGCTTTGCCACACCCGAAACTGTGCCATTCTGGGAATTGCCACTGTATATCAAGATCGCGGAACACGCCGGTCTGGTCGCCGCAGGCTATAGATTGCAGTTCCAGAAGCTTCTCGCCCGGCCGTTTTTCCTGGTCGCCATGGTTCTCCTTGCCGCCTCTGTGAGTTTACGTTTCTTTCGGTTCGGCGGCGTGCAGAAGATGGTTTTAAGTGGCGTCGCCTCCGGCTTTCTGCTCTATATTTTGCAGAAGGTGACCGAGGATCTGAGCAAGGCCGAGCTGATGCACCCGGTGGCAGCGGCTTGGCTGCCTGTTGTCGCGGGCGGCCTGACCGGGTTTATTGCGTTGTTGTACCAGGAGGACGGGTGATGGCGGTG
>CANKBJ010000017.1 GCA_947479905.1 Bradyrhizobiaceae bacterium | reverse complement strand
GTCGCCGTTTCATCGATGACGTCTCGGACCGCGCCGGGTCGGAGATTTGTATCTGGCATTTCGATTCAATCCCGTTCGACAACTTGCGTCCGTTTGACGCGCTGCGGCCCCCGCCGCTTTTCGACGCTTTTTAATTGAAGCTTACAAAGCGCTCCGACGAATCTGTGATTTGAAGATAACACCCGGCCTTAAACCGCAAAGGCCAAAATGCGCTTGCACACAGCTCTGTGCACAACGGATACCTCTGGGAAACCCTTGCGAATCAGTGCGTAACGAAGGCCGCCAACGCGTCGCCAATGTCGTTGCGGACCACCAGATCGGCAAATTCGTCGAACTCGGTCGGCTCGCGATTGACGATAACGAGCGTGGCGCCGTTCCGTTTCGCCAATAGTGGAATACCCGCCGCCGGCCATACCGCCAGCGAAGATCCGACCGAAAGAAACAAATCGCAATCGCTCGCCAGCGCCTGCGCTCGCTGCATCGCGGCAACCGGCATCGGCTGGCCGAACGACACCGTCGCGGTCTTGATGACGCCGCCGCAGGAACAGTCCGGCGCGCGGCCACTTGCTTCGAAGGTTGCGCGGATGCCCGGCAGTTCATGGCGTTGCGCGCAGTTCATGCACAGTGCGTAAGTGGTATTGCCGTGCAGTTCGATGACATCTTGCGCCGCGATGCCGGAGGCTTGATGCAGATTGTCGATGTTCTGGGTAATCAAAGCCGGCGCCTTGCCGGATTTGTACAGGCTGGCCAGCGCCAGATGACCGCGGCCGGGCCTGGCTTTGGCAAATGTCTCGTCGATTGCCCAACGGCGGCGCCATGCCTCGTCGCGGGCTTCTTCACTGGCCATGTAGTCGTCGAACGGGATCGGCCGGTTCTTGGTCCACAGACCGCCGGGGGAACGAAAATCCGGAATGCCGCATTCCGTCGAAATGCCGGCGCCGGTGAAAGGCACGATCCGGCGAGCGCCGTTTATCAGGTCGCGCAGGTGGCTGACGGCGATGTCGAGATCGGCGGTAATCATTGCTATAGTACTGGCAAGGCTACATCCAAGACCCGGCATTGGCCCGAACATTCACGAGGATTCCCCCATGCGATTTCTGCACACCATGCTGCGCGTCCGCGATCTCGACGCCGCGCTCGATTTTTACGTCAACAAGCTTGGTCTCAAGGAGACCCGCCGCCGGGTGGATGAGAAGAACCGGTACACTTTGGTGTTCCTGGTCGGCGCTGACGACGCGGACGCGGTCGAGGCCAGCAAGAAATTCGGCCGGCCCGGTCCCGAGGTGGAACTCACCTATAATTGGGATACCGAGGATTACGGCGATGCCCGCTATTTCGGCCACCTCGCTTATGAGGTCGACGATATCTACGCCACCTGCAAGAAGTTGATGTCAGCCGGCGTGACCATCAACCGCCCGCCGCGCGACGGCGTCATGGCCTTCGTGCGCTCGCCCGACCGCCATTCCATCGAAATCCTTCAGAAGGGCTCCGCCCTGCCGCCGCAAGAGCCGTGGAAATCGATGCCGAATACCGGCAAGTGGTGAGCGGGCGGGTGTTCGGGTAGCCGCCGGACGCGACCGTCCGACGGCGCCCCCCCGGATCGAAATTTCCGGGGCTCGTATTTGAGGGCCGGCGGTCTTTTCCCCTCCCGTTGCGGCCGATTCCGCAGCTGGCTTGCCGATGGCGGCGAAGCTCTCTATACGTCGCGCGAATTGCTGAGACTTGAGCTTAAGCGCCCTTCGTCTAGAGGCCTAGGACACCGCCCTTTCACGGCGGTAACAGGGGTTCGAATCCCCTAGGGCGCGCCAGTCCCAGCAGCGGCGCCGGAGAATGGTATTGGCCTGCCATGCTTGCCTTACGGTCATGGCAGGCATGCGTAGACGCGCCGCATATCACGCACAATTTAACGTAGAAAATACTGGCAAGCATACTGTCGAGCGATAGATTCGCATTCTCTACCCCGCGCTCTGTTGAGGAGCATCAGGCCATGATGATGAATAGCAAGACTGTGGTGTCCGCCCTGCGTCGCGACGTGTCGTTCGTTTGGAACGCTGTTATCGCTGTCGTGTTCATTGGCTTCGCTGGGCTTGCACTGGCGGCCGCCGTGCTCGATGTCATGGCAATCCGGCATTGAACGAATATCGCGTGGCGACTCGATGAAATGAGTTACGCGCGCGGCGGATAAATGTGCCGGCCCCCGCTGAAATCCTCGACGGAATAATTTTCTCCCTCAGCCGTCAGATAAGTCGGACCGATCGGCGATTTGCCGTGCCCGCCCGGAATATCGAGAATGTAAGTTGGCTGGCAAAGGCCGGAGACGCGGCCGCGCAGGTGCCGCATCAGGTTCTGGCCCGTCGCTATATCGGTTCGCAAATGCGACGTGCCGGGCGCCAGATCGCCGTGATGCAGATAATACGGTTTTATCCGGCATTCGACCAGGGCGCGCATCAACGCGGCAAGCGTTTCCGCATTGTCGTTGACGCCCTTGAGCAACACGGTCTGCGCCAGCAACGGCATGCCGGCATCCGCCAGACGCGCGACCGCGACGCGCACCACCGGCGACAGTTCGCGGGCATGATTGACGTGCAGCGCCACATAGGTTGGCTTGCCTTTGATCTTGAGCGCCCGCACCAGCTCCGGCGTGATGCGCTTGGGATCGGCGACCGGAACGCGCGTATGGATACGCACGACCTTGACGTGATCGATTGCGCCGAGCGCCTTCATCGTCTCGCGCAAGCGCCGCGCCGACAGCACCATTGGGTCGCCGCCTGTCAGGATGACTTCCCAGATGTCCCGATGCATCCTGATGTAGTCGAGCGCCGCGACAAGCGCGTCCGCCGACAGCGCGGTCGGCTTGTCGGGGCCAACCATTTCGCGGCGGAAGCAGAAGCGGCAATACACCGCGCAGACATGAGTCAACTTGAGCAGCACGCGGTCGGGATAACGATGCACGATGCCCTCGACCGGCGAATGCGCGTCATCGCCGATCGGGTCGAGCAGTTCTTCATCGCGGCGGTCGAGTTCGGCAATGTCCGGCACGAACTGCCGCGCGATCGGATCGTCGATGTCATTACGGTCGATTAGCTCAGCGAGCGCCGGCGGCAGGGCGACCGCGTAACGGGCGGCGACCTGGTCAAGGGCGGCGCGTTGCTCGGGCGACGCAAAGCCTTCTTCGACAATCTGCCCTGCGGTGCGCAAAATCCGCAAAGTGGGAATGTGCTTGTTCATGTCCCTCTCACACGTCCTGAACCGGCGTCCATATCACCTGCTCGATGCGGTCGGCGCCGGTTGTCAGCATGACCAGCCGGTCGAAGCCCAGCGCTATACCCGAGGCCTGCGGCATTCTAGCGAGCGCGTCGAGAAAATCCTCGTCGACCGGATAGCGCTCGCCATGAATGTGCTCCTTTTCATCCATCGCCGCGGCGAAACGTGCGCGCTGTTCGGCAACGTCGGTCAACTCGCCGAAGGCATTGCCGAGTTCGACGCCGCAGGCATAAAGCTCGAAACGCTCGGCCACCTTGCCGCTGCCATCCTTGGCGCGCGCCAATGCCGCCTGCGGCAGCGGATACTCATATAATACTGTCGCACGGCCATTGCCGAGATGCGGCTCGACCCGTTCGGCCAGAATTCGGCTGAAGATGTCGCCCCAGGTGTCGTCATCGGCAATCGCCACACCGGCTTTGACCGCGCCTTGCGCCAAGGCGGCGCGGTCGCCCTCGCCGCCATGGACCGTCGCCAGCAGGTCGATCCCGGCATCGCGGGCAAAAGCCTCCGCCACGGTCAGCCGTTCCGGCATAGCAAACGGATCAATCGATCGACCGCGAAACGAAAACCGCGCGCTGCCGGCGGCGCTCGCGGCCTCGGCCAGCAATGCCGCGCAATCGTCCATCAACGCCTCATAGGTCTCGTTGGCGCGGTACCATTCCAGCATGGTGAACTCGGGATGATGCAGCGCGCCGCGCTCGCGGTTGCGAAACACCCGCGCGAAATCGAAGATGCGAGTCTCGCCGGCCGCCAACAGTTTCTTGCAAGCGAATTCCGGCGAGGTACGCAGATACAAGTCATGCCGCGCCGTATCGGGGCCGATCAGGCTGGTCGAGAAAGCGTGCAAATGGGTCTCGTTGCCGGGTGAAACCTGCAAGGTCGCGGTTTCGACCTCAAGGAACCCGGCCTTATCGAACCAGGCCCGCAAAGCCGCAGCGATGCGGCCCCGCGCCAGCAAATGCGGCCTGCGGGCGGCGTGCCGCCCCGGCAGCCAAAATGGAGGGCTTTGGCCGGCCATTCAGGCCCGTCCTGCCGGGAAGCCGAAGGGCTGGCGTCGCGCGCCAGGATCGCTATGGTGCGGCCCGAATCCGGCCCTGCACGCGGGGCCGGCCCGAAATTCGCCTGCCAAACATTTGAGGGTTGCACTCGTGAAGGTCATCGCCAGCCAAATCCGTAAGGGCAATATCGTCGATCTCGACGGCAAGCTCTGCGTCGTCCTGCATGCCGAAAGTTTCCATCCCGGCAAGGGCACGCCGACCACGCAGATCGATATGCGCCGGATTTCCGACGGCGTGAAGACCCAGATGCGCTACAAGACCACCGATCCGGTCGAGCGCGCCCATGTCGAGGAAGTGGAATATTCCTACCTTTATCAGGACGCCGACGGCTTCCATTTCATGAACGACGCCACCTACGATCAGGTCCAGATCCAGGCCGACGTGGTCGGCGACGCCGCGCCCTATATGCAGGAAGGCATGAAGGTGCAGTTGTCGATGCACGAAGGCACCGCGATCGCCATCGAGATCCCGCAGAAGATGACGCTGGAAATCACCGATACCGAGCCGGCCATGAAGGGCCAGACCGCGTCGGGCTCGTTCAAACCGGCGATCCTGTCGAACGGCGTGCGCACCATGGTGCCGACCCACATCACCGTCGGCACCCGCGTCGTCATCATGACGGAAGACGGGTCCTACGTCGAACGCGCCAAGGATTGAGACTCGTCTTCGCGCGACCGTTCCCGCAATCGCGCGGGGAACGGTCGACGGCCTTGCTTCAATTTACCGCGCTGGTTCCGCCCTTGTTCACCGCAGGCGGAACCCACTAGTCTTAAACCTTGTTCGGCGTAGCCGCAGTCGAGGGACGTATATTGAGATTTCCGGTCATCGTGACCGCGGTCCTGCTGATTGCCGGCAGCGCCGCCGCCGCTGAAATCGAAGCGCCCCGCGTCACCATCACCCAAATCGATTGGGCGGCGGCGGCGGCGTCTATTCCCGATCATGGCAATGCGCCGCCGGCGGAGTCCTTCGCCCGCATCAATACGCAAATCGAAAAGCGGTTTCCTGGCATCGCCAAGAGCAGCGTGCCGGTGCTGCTGCCGATCGACATCGATACTTTCCGCGCCGATCTGGCCGCCGGAAAACCGGAGGCGCAAAGCGCCGACAAATATTTCGGCCCGTTTCATCCGACCAAGTATTTTCTGCCGGGGCCTGCCGGGTACACCGGCACATTCACGCTCAGCCAGAGCGATGGCGGTTTCCGGTTCCACTATAGGAAAAAGCCGGTCGAAGTCGAAATCACCGGCGCCGGCTTCACCTACGATCTCGATGGACCGGACCATCACGAAACATTCCCGGCCAAGGATTTGCAGGAGGCCTTCCCCGGCATCCGGCGCATCCTGCATGAAGCCCATGTGCGTTACGTGTTCGAACGTTTCGGCGTGCCCTATATCGTTTCGATCCAGTGTTACGACCGCCGTCCGTCGTCCCGCTATCCGTCCTGCCGCGAAGCCGACCCGGTCGCGGTGAAGTTCCTGCACCTGTTGCGCACTGCCGGCGGCACGCCGCAAACGATCAAAGCGCCGCATCTCGATTTGACGCGGCCCACCGCCAAATCAGATTTTACCTATTACGGCCCCGGCGATCTCATTCCGAATACCGGCTGGCGTAAGATGCCCGGCCGCGCCGACTATCATGTCTATGCAGCGATGCGCTTTCCGTTCGCCAATGCGCCGGCCTATGTGAAGTCGCAATCCTTCATGCCATGGGGCGATTGCTATCGCAGCGGCCACACCGGCCGGCTTGGCCGCAAGAACGGGCTCTATACCTGCAAGGTGAACGGCATTCCGCTGACATTCAACGAAGCGACCGCGGCCAATTTCACCTATCCCTGGCGCGACAATTTCTGCGAGCTGCGCGACTTCCAGGTCGGCCAGTGTCCCGGCGGCTACGGCCATCAAGGCCAGGACATGCGGCCGAGCAATTGCGTGCTGAAAAACGAAGCCGCCGATCGGTGCCTGCCCTATCAGCACACCATCGCCGCGGTACGCGACGGCCTGATCTGGCGCATGCCGGGCAATCTCGGCGCCTATATCGTCATCAATACGCCGAACGAATTCGTGCGCTTTCGCTATCTGCACATGAACCCGAAATTCATGGATGAGGAAGGCCTGGTGAGCGGCCGGCAAGTGAGCCAGGGCGAAATCATCGGCAAGGTCGCTACCTGGGGCGATTTCGAAAATGGCACATCGTACCATCTCCATTTCAACATGCAGGTGGTGACCAAACTCGGCTGGGTCTGGGTCAATCCTTACATGTCGCTGGTTCTGTCTTACGAAAATCTGATCGGCGGCCGCGGCACCGAGATCAAGCCCGGCGATCCCGCCCCCGTGATTCCGGACAAGCCGCCGGTTATTTTGCCCCCGGAAGAAGCGAAAGCTTTGGCCGAAAAGCAGGGCAAGGTGCGACGCTTCTGGCGTCGCGGGAACTAAAGACGCCACTGCGCAAATGCGGGTTCCCCGGAACCTATCCCACCGCCACCCGTTGACAGCCGGGTGATCCGCGCCGTTCGCGCGCCGGGAACCTCGCTTCAGCCCATCATGCCGAGGAGAATTTTTATGAAGTCTTTGAAGACAGCACTGCTCGCCAGTGCATTCGCTCTCGCCACCACCGTATCCTTCGCCCAGGTCGGCGCCAATGTCGGCGCCGGAACGTCCGGTGGAGCGGCTGTCGGCGTTGGTAACAGCGGCACCAGCGGCGCCACCAATTCGAACTCCAGCGCCGGCGCCAACGCGAATGTTGGCGGTACCAACGCCAAGGTCGGCGCCGACGTCTCCGGCAAAACCACCGTCAAGAAAAAGAACCGGACGACGACCGGCAGCGGCAACGCCGGCGCAGCGGTCAACGGTTCCGTCAGGTAAGCGTCGCGACAAAATCAAAGCCAAGCGGCCTCCGCGGCAGTCTGTCGCGGAGGCCGTATCGATTCTCGCCGCTGTCGCGCGACGAGTTGTACGCGCGCCGATTGTTTGCCGGGCGTCAATCGCTAGACTGCCGAGCATGAACCGAATCGGCGCTGCCTCTCCCTTCGTTCCGCATCTCAACCGCCGGGCACTGCTCGGCGGCGCGCTCGGCGTAGCCGCAAGCATGGCCTTCGGTGGCGGCGCTTTGGCGGCGCAGCCGCCGGGCTTCGCGCGCTGGGTAGCGGGTTTCCGCGATCAGGCGCTGCGGCGCGGCGTCTCGGACAAAACCTACGACCGCGTGATGAACGCGGTGATGCCGGACACCGGCGTTTATGAACTCCAGCGCAAGCAGCCTGAATTTACCGAACAGATGTGGCAGTACATCAATCGCCGCTGTTCGGACTGGCGGGTGACCGTCGGCAAGCAGCGCGCCAAGGAATTCGCCGGACTACTGGCCCGCCTCGAGGCCGATTACGGTGTCGATCGTTTCGTCCTTCTCGGCCTGTGGGGCATGGAGTCCTCGTTCGGCGACGTCATCGACAATCCGAAATATATGCGTCCGATCATTCCCGCTCTCGCCGCGCTGGCTTACGGCGAGCCGCGGCGCCGCAAATATTGGGAAACCGAATTGATCAATGCGCTGACAATTATCGATCGCGGCTGGGCGCAGCCCGCGGCGATGATCGGCTCATGGGCCGGCGCCATGGGTCATACGCAATGGATGCCGGAAGTCTGGCTGCATCTCGGCGTCGATTACGACAAGGACGGCCGCGCCAACCCGTTCGGCAAGCCTGACGACGCGCTCGCTGGCACGGCGCGTTATCTGGTCGAGCGCGGCAAATGGCGGCGCGGCGAAGCCTGGGGCTGCGAGGTGAAATGGCCGGCAGGTTTCAACAGCCGTCTCGCCGACAACAGAAGCTTCCGCAGTTACGCGAAATGGCAATCGCTCGGCGTAAAACGCGCCGACGGCGCCGCCTTTGCGCGGCCTGACGATCAGGTCAAATTGTGGATGCCGGTTGGCGGCGGGCCGGCCTTTCTGGTCGGGCAGAATTTCCGCGCGGTCTATTCCTACAATCCGTCGATCAGCTACACGCTGGCGCTTGTGCATCTTGGCGATCTGGTGCGCGGCGATGGCGGCTTTCGTCAGCAGTTTCCCGGCGGCGAGCGCGTGCTGACCATCGATGAGGTCAAGGAGATCCAGCGTCGTCTCAACGAACGCGGTTTCAAGACCGACGGCATCGATGGCCGTACCGGCAGCGATACGGTCAAAGCCGTTGGCGCGTTCCAGAAAAGCGCCGGCATGGAGCCGGTCGACGGTTACGCTGGACTGAAAGTTCTGGCACGGCTGCGTCAGCCGGGTTGACTTTTCAATTGAGCATGACCTCATCCGAAAAACCGGTTCCGGCTTTTCGGGATCATGCTCCGTCGAAATTCCGTTCGACCATCCAGTCCTTGAGATAGGCAACGAAGGCCTGCACCTTGGCCGGAGTCACCAGGGCTTTCGGATAGACCGCCAACAAAGGGCGCGGCGAAATCCTGTAGCCCGGCAAGACGGTCACCAATGCGCCGCTGGCAAGATCCTCGGCAACCGCATAACGCGGGATCATCGTGATGCCGAGCCCGGCGACCGCGGCCTTGCGCAAGGTGTAGGCGCTGTCCGACGAAAACGCCGCTCGCACCTTGACCGGAATTTGTCCAACCGGACCGGTCAGGCGCCATACCGCGTCACTCGGCGATACATGAACATGGACGAGACAGGCGTGCATGCCGAGCGCGGCCGGCTCGCTTGGTTCGCCGGCGCGCGCGAGATAATCGGGCGACGCGCACAGCACCCAATCGAGCGTCGCGATCTTTTCTTCGACCACTGAGGCGCCGCGCATGGTGGAGAAGCACAAAACCACGTCGAGATCGCGTTCGGCGAAATCGTACGACCCGCGATATGGCGTATTCTCCAGCATCAACGACACGCGCAATCGCGGCTGCGCCCTGGCGAAGCCGATGACGGCGTCGGACAAATGCATGGCGCCGAACGACTTCGGCGCCAGCACCTTGAGCGTGCCGGCCGGCTCGATGTGGGTGCGCAAAATGGCGCGCTCGTTGGTCTCGATCTCACGAAACAACTTTTCGCAGAATTCAAGATAGGCGGTGCCCTCTTCTGTGAGCGCCAGCGATCGCGTCGAGCGGTTCAATAGGCGTACGCCGAGATGCGTTTCCAGATCGCTGATGTGCCGCGACACCAAAGCGCGCGACAGGCCGAGCTGGCTGGCGCCGATGGTGAAGCTGCCGGCCCGCACCACCCTCACGAAGCTTTCCATGGTCCGGAAGCGGTCCAAGCGGCCTCACTATTGTTGTGATATTTGCACCAATGACGTGCGTATTTATTGGCTATTAAGCGCTAATGTCAAAGCCTATACTGTGCGACAACGTCAGCCGCGCCGGACCAACAAGCGCCAATTATGGGGAGAAACGGCGGCCTGAACGGCCCTGTGGCCGAAAGGCGCACGGGAGAGCACGGGCTGATCCAAACTGCATGCTGAATCCCAATCCTGCCAAAGCGCCGTCCCATGCCGACACGGCTTCCGTCGACCGCCCCGTCCCCGCTGGCGTCAATGCCGCTGCTTTCGGCAGCGATGTGATCGCCGACGCGATCCGCGCGCTCGACATTCCCTATATCGCCCTCAACCCCGGCGCGAGCTATCGCGGCCTGCACGATAGTCTGGTGAATTATCTCGGCAACAAACAGCCGCAGATGCTGCTGTGCCTGCACGAGGAAAGCGCGGTCGCCATCGCGCACGGCTATGCCAAGGTCACCGGCAAGGCAATGGCCGCCGCCGTGCATTCCAATGTCGGCTTGATGCACGCCACCATGTCGATCTTCAACGCCTGGTGCGACCGCATGCCCATGCTCATCATCGGCGCCACCGGCCCGAACGATGCCGCGAAGCGCCGGCCATGGATCGAATGGATACACACCGCGCGCGATCAAGGCGCGCTGGTGCGCGGCTATACCAAATGGGACGATCAGCCGGGTTCGCCCGTTGCCGCCCGCGAGTCGGTGCTACGCGCAAACTGGATCGCCAACACTGCGCCGTGCGGACCGACTTACGTCAATCTCGACGTCGAATTGCAGGAAGCCAAGCTCACCGAACCTGTCGCGGCCATCGACGCCAAACGTTACATGCCGCCGGTCAAGAGCGCGCCCGATGCCGACGCCATCAAGACGGCCGCCAATCTTCTGCGCGGCGCCAAAAATCCGGTCATTCTCGCCGGCCGCGTCTCGCGCGACGTCGAAGCCTGGAATACCCGCATTGTGCTCGCCGAGCGCCTCGGCGCGCGCGTCATCACCGATCTGAAAGTCGCCGCCGCCTTCCCGACCGACCATCCGCTGCATGCGGGCGCACCAGGCGTCATCGCTCTGGCGCCGGAAGCCGCCGACGTTATTCGCAAGGCCGACGTCATTCTCAGTCTCGATTGGCTCGACATTGCCGGCACCTTTAAGAGCGTCGGAGGCACTATCGCCGCCAAGGTTATCCAGATGTCGGTTGATCATCGCCTGCATAATGGCTGGAGCATGGACTATCAGGGCCTGCCACCGGTCGATGTGATGATCGACTGCGAGCCGGATGTCGCCGTACCGCATCTGTTAGAGGCGCTCGGCCCGGCCGCCGCGCGCGAATTGCCGAAGACGCCGCGCGAATTCCCGAAACTTTCCGGCAGCAAGATCACCGTCGATCACATGGCCGATGCGCTGCGCCGCGCCGTCGGCGACAAGCCTACCACCCTGACCCATGTCTCGCTGTCCTGGAACGGCGCGAGCTGGCCGCTGCGCCATCCGCTCGATTATCTCGGCTCCGATGGCGGTGGCGGCGTCGGCGGCGGCCCCGGCATTTCGGTCGGCGCCGCGCTGGCGCTTAAGGGCTCAGGACGTCTCGTGGTCGCAGTCTGCGGCGATGGCGACTTCCTCATGGGCGTCACCTCACTTTGGACGGCGGTGCATTATCACATTCCGCTGTTGATCGTGGTCGCCAACAACCGCTCCTTCTTCAATGACGAGTTGCATCAGGAGCGGGTCGCCCGCATGCGCAGCCGTCCGGTGGAAAACCGCTGGATCGGCCAACGCATTTCCGAACCCGATATCGATCTCGCCGGCATCGCCCGCGCCCAGGGCGCGCAAGGCTTCGGACCGGTCGAATCGATTGACGATCTCGCCGCCGTGTTTGAAAAGGCCATCGCCGCGGTCGAAGCCGGCCGCGTCGCCGTCGTCGACGCGCGCGTCGAGCCCGGCTATGCCGGAACGACGGCGCAAGGCGCTACCGGCAAAAGCGAATAGAAGCGATCAAGACCCATGACAGCACCTTCTCCCAAGCCTGCCAATGCCGACATCCTGGTGGTCGATGACGTTGTCGTCCGCTTCGACACGCCCGACGGTCCCGTTACCGCCGTCGATCATGTCTCCTTCGGCGTGCGGCCAGGCGAATTCCTGTCGGTGATCGGCCCGTCCGGTTGCGGCAAGTCGACACTTTTCAATGTCATCGGCGGACTGCTCGGCCACACCTCCGGCGTCGTCAGCGTCTGCGGCGAAACCATCAACAGTCCGCATCAATCGATCGGCATGGTGTTCCAGGAGGAATCGACCTTCCCCTGGCGCAGCGTCACCGACAATGTCGCCTTCCCGCTCGAACTGATCGGCATGCCGAAGGCGCAACGGATCGAGCGCGCCCGCCACTTCATCGCGCTGGTCGGTCTGGACGGCTTTGAAAACCGCTATCCGAACGAATTATCCGGCGGCATGCGCCAGCGCGTCTCGCTGGCCCGCACGCTCGCCTCCGAGCCGAAAATCCTGCTGATGGACGAGCCTTTCGCCGCGCTCGACGAACAGACCCGGCTGCTGCTCGGCGACAAGGTCCTGCAAATTCAGCAGCAATTGAAGCAGACGACGCTTCTCATCACCCACAACATTACCGAAGCCGTGCAGATGTCCGATCGCATCCTGGTCATGACGTATCGACCCGGCAAGGTGAAACGCATCGTCGATATCGATCTGCCACGCCCGCGCACCTCGGAAATCGTCGGCAGCGAAGCTTTTGGCCGCTACGTCGCGCAAATCTGGGCCGATCTGCGCGAGGAAGCCAGCCGCGGCATGCGCGACGAGGAAGAACACGCGCTGCATCAAACCGGCGCCGCCTCATGACCATGGCAGGCACCACGCCACGGCGGCGCGTCAGCCTCGGTGGCGCCTTGCCCGCGCTCACCGGGCTCGGCACGCTGATCGCGTTCTTTGCGATCATGGAAGTGCTGATCCGTAGCGGCGGCTTGAACCGCTTCATCGTGCCGCCGCCGTCCGAAATCATCGCCAGCTTTCCGCGCATCATCGTCGAAGAGCAGGTGCTCAGCCGTTTCGTGATGACCTTAACCGAATGCCTGACCGCCGGCGTCATGCTCACCATCGTCGGCGTCAGCGGCGGCGTGCTGATGCAGCGCTTCAAGCTGTTGCAGCAGGCCTGCGAAACATGGGTGGCGGCGCTCGCCTCGGCGCCGGTGGTGCTGTGCTATCCGCTGTTCCTGGTTATCTTCGGGCGCAATGCCTGGACCATCATCATGATGGGCTTCGTGTCCGGGCTGCCGCCGGTGATACTCAAGACGCTTGAGGGCATTTCCGGCACCCGCAAGGTGCTGGTCAATGTCGGGCGCAGTTTCAACCTGACGCCGACGCAGCAGTTCTGGAAAATCCTGTTTCCGGCGGCCCTGCCGACCATCTTCGTCGGTATTCGCCTCGGACTTATCTTCGCCCTCATCAATGTCGTCGGCGTCGAGTTCCTGATTAATTTCGGCGGGCTCGGCCAGCTGATCAACGAACTGGCCGAGCGCTACGATCTCTCCGGAACCTATGCCGCGATCTGTTTCGTGGTTTTGGTCAGCGTATTGTTCTTCATGGTTTTGGAAAAGGCTGAGCGATGGCTGACACGAGCCGAGTAACGTCGATGCCCGCCTCGGCGCCGGTGTTAAGCCCGGTGACGCTGCTGCGGCTTGTCATCATCCTGACCGTTCTCGCGGTCTGGGAGTTCCTGTCGCATTCCGGCTGGTTGTATCGCGACGTCGTGCCGTCGCTGCTGGCGATAGGCCGCGCGCTGTTCGACTTGCTCGCGCATGGCGAATATTACTTCAACCTCGCCGTCACCGCCGGCGAAGTCGGCACGGCGCTGTTGCTTGGCGGGACTCTTGGTCTCATCGTCGGCATCGTGCTCGGCGCCAACCGGTTCCTGTCGAGGGCATTCGAGTCCTATCTGTATTATCTCGGGCCCACGCCCAAGATCATCTTCTTCCCGGTCATGATCATGTGGTTCGGCGTCGGTCCCGGCTCCAAGATCGCCCTCGGCACGTTGTCGTGCTTTTTTCCGGTGGCTTTGTCGGCCGCCGCCGGCATGCGCCAGATCGACAAGGTGCTGATCCGGGTCGGCAAAAGCTTCCGCGCCTCGACGGCGCAGATGGTGTTCAAGATTTATCTGCCAGCGATGAGGCATCCGATCATCAACGGCGTGCGTCTCGGCCTCGGCGTGGCGTTGATCGGCACGCTGCTAGCCGAAACCAAACTGTCCAACAAAGGCATCGGCTTTCTCATTATCCAGGCTTACAGTATCTTCGACATGCCGCGCATGTACGCCATGCTGATCGTCCTGTTCATTTTGTCGATCGGCGCCAATTCCGTCGTCGGCCGCCTCGGCGGTCTCGACAGCATCAAGCGAAGCTAGAAAAAGACAATCAGGGAGGAGAATGCGATGAAACACTTCAGACATATCGCGGGCCTGGCGGCGATGGCCGCCGTTGCTCTATCGGGTCCGGCCAAGGCCGACGACTTGATCAAGATGACGATCGGCCAGCGCGGCAACTGGGACACCGCGATCACCGAACTCGGCACCAAAGCCGGCATCTTCAAGAAGCACGGCCTGACGCTTGAGATGATCTACACTTCGGGCAGCGGCGAGACGCTCCAGCCGGTCATTTCCGGCAGCGTCGATCTCGGCCTCGCGGTCGGCACGCTGGGCGCCATGGCGGCCTACTCGAAGGGCGCGCCGGTGCGCATCATCGGCGCCCAGGCAACCGGCGCGGCGGACTACTGGTATGCCAAGAACCCGGCGATCAAGACGCTGAAGGATACCGCCGACAAGACCATCGCCTTTTCGAGCAACGGATCCTCGACCCAGAGCGTGGTGCGCGCCTTCATCAACGAATACAAATTGACCGCCAAGCCGCAAGCGACCGGCAATCCGGCAACGACACTGACGACGGTGATGACCGACCAGGTCGACATCGGCTGGGCCTCGCCGCCGTTCGGGCTGAAGGAACTCGAAGAAGGCAAGATCCACATCGTCGCCAAGGCAACCGACGCGACTTTGGTGCGCGGCCAGACCATTCGCGTCGTGGTTGCCAACGCCGCATATCTGGAAAAGAACAAGGCGATCGTCGAGCGCTTCATGCAGGCCTATCGCGAAACCATCGACTATATGTACTCCGCTAACCCGCAGGTCATCAAAGACTATGCCGAATTCGTCAAGGTACCGGAGCCGATGGCCAAGCGCGTGCGGGACGAGTTCTTCCCCAAGAGCCTGGTCGACCCGGACAAGATCACCGGGCTTGATTCGCTGATGCAGGAAGCGGTGACGTTGAAGTTCATCCCGCAGCTTTTGACCAAGGCGCAGACCGACGAACTGATCCAGATTCCGCCGCGAAAGTAGGACAATCTGTCGTCCCCGCGAAGGCGGGGACCCATAACCCCAAGTCGGGCGATATTGAAAGAAGCCAACTGGCTTTCTTTGCGACTCTCACCGACACGGCGTATGGGTCCCCGCGTGCGCGGGGACGACGACCTACGGCTGGTCGAAGCCGGCCTGCGCCCAGGCGCCGCGATTTTCCGGATCGGTGACAAAGCCAATGAAGGCCGCCGACGCGTCCGGCGCCGCGCTTGCCGACGCAACGGCCGCGCCGTAAATGGTCGTGAGCTGGATCGCCGCCGGCAACGGCCCCGCCAGCGTCAGCCCTTCGATATTGATGACTTCGCTTTTCGGATAGAAGCCGATATCGGCCTCGCCGCTCGCCACCAGTTGCACACCGCCCTCGAGCGCCGGCCGGTGAATGACCTTGCCCTTCATTGCCTCCACAATACCAAGTTGATCGAGAAGCTTGCCCATATGCGTACCGCTCGGCGTCGCACCCGGTGTCGCATGCGCGATCGCGCGGCTATTCAACATTGCCTGCTTGACGCTGTCCGGGCTCGACAGATCGGGCATCGGCGCGCCGGTGCGCACCACGGCATTGACGCTGACCAGACCGAGTACCGCCCGGTGCGCGCCACGCGCGACGCCGCTCTTCTCGTAATCGTCGAGAATATTCGTCGGCATCACCAGCACGTCGGTTCTCTCGCCCGCCGCCAACCTGTCGCGCAGCACCGACATGACGGCGAAGGTGAAATCGAGCTTATGGCCGGTCTGCTGCTCAAAGGCCGGCGACAGCCGCAGGAACACTTCCTTCGGCGCCCCGCCGCTGAATACTTTGATCGTCGCCATCGCCTGGCTCCCCGGCTAGATCTTGAAGGCTTCGTGTGTACCCGGATGGAACATCTCTTCCGGCGTCACCAGCCGCGCCGACAGGCCCTGGCTGTGGTGATGCTTGAAAAAGCTTTCCAGCGTCTTGCGCGCCGGCTCGATGCCGTAGGACCAGAAGTCCTCGCCCATCAGCGATTTCGCCTCGGCCAACCGCTCCTCGATAAACGGCAGCGTCACCTTGGTCGCCGAGGTGTCGCTGAGAAGCTCAAGTGCCTTCGCTTTCGACTGATCGAAGGCCTTGAACACCGCGCCCGGCAGCCATGGATGCTGCTCGGCCAGGGTGCGCCGCACGCCGACGATGTGCATGATCGGAAAAACGCCGGTGCGCTTGTAATAATCCTTGGCGGCGGCCACGGGATCGGCAAACAGCCAGCCGACATTGGGCGTGTTCTTCGGCAGCGACGGCGGACGCGGTGCGATGAAGGCATCGATCGTGCCTTCCGCCAGCATCGCCGAGATCGACTTGCCGGCGGGCGCATCCTCGAGCTTCACGTCGGGCGGAAGCTTGATGCTTATCTTTTCAGGCCGGTCGGCATCCTCGATACCGCCGCGCACCCACTGGATGTCGGACGGCTTGACGCCGTAGTCGTCCTGCAGAATGGCACGCGCCCAGACATTGGCGGTGAGCTGATATTCCGGCACGCCGACGCGCTTGCCCTTGAGGTCTTCCGGTTTCTTGATGCGGTCGGTGCGCACATAAATCGAGGTGTGGCGGAAGGCACGCGACACAAAGGCCGGCACGCCAACGTAAGGTCCGCCGCCTTGCGCTGTCTTGACCGTGAAGCTCGATAGCGACAATTCGCAAATATCGAATTCGGCATGGCGAAAGGCACGGAAGAAAATTTCCTCAGGCGACAGGGTCATGCAGGACGGATTGACGCCGTCAATCTGAACGGAGCCGTCGATGAGCGCGCGCGTGCGGTCATAGGGGCCGACGGCGACGGAAAGATTAAGCTTGGTCATGAAAGTCCCGGAATCGAAGGGGTGAAACGACAGTTGTCGCCACTTTCATAGGCGAAACGGCGCGCCAACGCAAAACGGCGGCCCGAGGGGGCCGCCGTCTGTCAATGCGCGGAACTCAGTCGGTTAGCCAAAAATATCGGTCGTGATGCCTTGGTACCAGTCGACCGATTCCTTGTAGTTCTGCTTGCGCAGGTCGGCGCTTTCGTTGCGCTGACTGACAAAGCTGTTGGACGCCTTGATGGCGCCATCGACAGGCTCGTAGCTGGCGCCCACCTTGATGTTGTCGTCGGGCGCGATCAGGCTCCAGCACGTATTGGAATAACGCGCCGGGAACGCCCGCGACTTCGTCAGTTCGGCGCGAATGACCATCGCGGCCACCTTGGCCTGGCTGTTGGCTGAAAAAGCCGACTTCGGCATCTCGCCGGCGATCGAGGCATCGCCGACGACGAAGATGTTCGGATCGACCGTCGACTTCATCGACGCCGCGTCGATCGGGCAGAAGCCGGATTGGTTAGCGAGACCGGCATCGCGCGCGATCTTACCGGCCATCTGCGCCGGGATGACATTGACCAAGGCAGGCTTGTAATTGGTGAAGTCGGTCTTCACCTCGCCGGTCTTGGCATCGACGCCCTTGATGCCGCCGTGGATCTTCGGGTCCTGCCACTCGATCATGCCGGGGTAATGCTTCTCCCAACCTTCGGTGAAAACGCCCTGCTTGGAGAAAGCGGGCTTGGGATCGAGGATGACGATACGCGACTTCTTGAAGCCCTTTTTCTTCAGCACATGGGCAAACATCGATACCCGCTCATAGGGTCCCGGCGGGCAACGATAGGGATTCGGCGGCGCGATCATGACGATCTGATCGCCGTCTTTCAGCGCATTGAGCTTTTTGACCAGAAGCTGGGTCTGCGCGCCGGGCTTCCAGGCATGCGGCATGACCTCCGCGGCTTTCTCCGAATAGCCGGGCACCGAATCGAACTTGATGTCGATGCCGGGGGCGACCAGCAAGCGGTCGTAAGGCACCCTGCCGCCGCCGGCGAGAACGACCTGCTTCTTGTCGCGGTCGATCGAGGCGGCCATTGAATGTACGACTTTGACTCCACCCTTCCTGACTTTATCGTAATTGTGGGTCAGTGATTTGTAATCGCGGAAGCCACCGACATAGAGATTGGAAAAGAAGCAGGTGGTGAAAGTCTTGAGCGGTTCGATCAAGGTCACGTCAATCGCACCGTTCGATTCCTTGGCGATGTAGCGGGCGGCGGTTGCCCCGCCAGGTCCGCCGCCGATAACGACGACGCGCGGCTTGCCTTGCGCCAACGATGGAGCAGACAGGATCGGCAGGCCGAGTGCCGATAGCGACGCTCCGGCCATAATGCCAAAGTGACGGCGTGTGATGTTAGTCATGGTGCCCCCTTGTGGTTATTTCGGCCTTTTGGCCGTCGTGTAATAGGCTGCGAGCGCTGAAATCTCCTCATCGCCCAGGCGGACAGCGATGCTTTGCATCACCGGATTGGGCAACGCCTTGGCACGGTAAGCTCTCAGCACTTCGACAAAATGCGCTTCGCCGAGGCCGTGAATATCCGGAATCGTGCTGTCCGACTTTGATGCGCCGTGACAGGTTATGCACTCGGCGGATAGATGCTTGCCGTATTCGACATCGGCGGTCCTCGCCGGCGACGCGAGCAGGCCCAAAGCCATTCCGCCGGCCATCGCCAAAAGTCGCGTTGCCGATCTCCGTGCAGGCATCGCCCGGCGCATGACCTAAACCTCCCTTCGTTTCGAGCGTCGCACGGTCTTCCATGGCGCCCAATTTATAATTCATTGCGCTGCGGCCGACAAATTGTCGCAGCGAAAGAAATTCTATTCGACCCCGCCTTTGCGCGGTGTTTTGTCTTCCGGTGTCACATCGATGACCGCCGCATGCCCTGTGATCTTAACCGGCGGGCCGCAATCCTTCATGCAGGGCCTGCTGTTCCAGAACGCCTTCTCGCTCTTCTCTCGGTCGTCGTCGTAGAAGCCGCTCTCGTTCGGCATCCTCACCTGAGCCCAGGTGTCCTTCGACAGCACGAATTTGTCGTCGACAATATCGTTGAGATTGAGCACGAAAGCGACCACCGCATACAGCTCGTCATTGCTCAGCGACTGCGCATCGCCGAACGGCATGGCGCGGCGGACATAGTCGAACACGCTCGACAAATAGGGGAAATACGAGCCGACCGTCTTGACCGGATCGTGCGAGGCCAGCGTTCCCTTGCCCTGCGCCAGTTGCGGCCAGCGCCCGGCGCTTTCGCCGAATTCGCCGTGACAGGCCGCGCACTTTTCGAGATAGATCTTCTCGCCGTCCTTGACCGATCCTTTGCCGGCAGGCGCGCCCACGCCGTCCGGCCGAACGTCGATGTCCCATCCGGCAATTTGCGCCGGCGTCGCAACTTGCCCAACGCCGTAATTGCGGGGCGGGCTCTTACCGACTTGAGTCTTGTCCTGCGCCATTGCCGGCGACGCCAGCAGCAGCGCGGCCACGATCAAACTAACCGACTTCGACATTCTCGACCTCCCCGTTGGCCTTGAGCGCCCAGGTCTGGATGCCGTTGTTGTGATAGATCGAATTGACGCCGCGAATTTTGCGAAGCGCGTCCTTGCTCGGCTGCGTATAGCCGGTCTCGTCCATGGCCCGCGATTGCAGCAGCCAGGGCTCGCCGTTCCATTCGGCCTCCGCGTAGAAACGCACACAGCATTTGTCGAGGACGGGGCCATCGATGCGCGCGGCGCGCCAGTTGCGTCCGCCGTCAAGCGAGACGTCGACGCGCTTGATTTTACCGCGGCCTGACCACGCCAGCCCCGAAATCACCTGGAAGCCTTTGCGCTTGACCGGCACTTGCGGCGATGGCGAGGTAATGACCGACTTCGCATCCATCACGAAGGTGAATTTGCGCGCCTTGCCATTCTCCATCAGGTCTGTGTATTTCGAGGTCTCCTCGCGCGTGTACCAGGGTTTGTCGCCGACTTCGATGCGGCGCAGCCACTTGATCCACATATTGCCCTGCCAGCCCGGCACGACGAGCCGCACCGGATAGCCCTGCTCCGGCCGCAACATCTCGCCGTTCTGCCGGTAGGCGATCAAGCAATCGTCGAGCGCCTTGGCCAGCGGCAGCGAACGATCGAGCCCGGACGCATCGCCGCCTTCGACCAGAAGCCATTTGCCATTGGTCTTCACGCCGGCCTGCTCGAGCAAAAGCTTCAATGGCACGCCGGTATATTGAACGGTGTGGATCATGCCGTGCGTGTACTGGCAACCATTGAGCTGCGCGCCGCGCCATTCCATGCCGGTATTGGCGGCGCACTCAAGGAAGTAAATACGGTTGACGCGCGGCAATCGTTTGATGTCGTCGAGCGTGAAGATCAGCGGTCTGTCGACCAGACCGTGAATCATCAGCCGGTAGTCGTCTGGATCGACCTCGGCAATGCCGGAATGATGCCGCTCGAAACAAAGCCCGTTCGGCGTGATGATGCCGTCAAGTTCATGCAGCGGCGTAAAGCTGACCGATGATTCGCGGCTGGCGGTGAGCCACTGCACGTCGCGGCGAATGACGTTCTTCTCGAATTTCGACGGGTGCCCGTAAGGCCGCACCGCGACGCCATCGCCCAGAGTCTTGCTCCATGCGGCAATGTTCGGCGGCAGATTTTTGGGATTTCCGGCATGCGCCGCGCCTGTTGCGCCCGCGGCGGCAAGGCCTGCGGCACCTGTCAAAAACCGGCGGCGCGATGTCCGCGTGTCGTCGTTCGAATCCGTCATCGGCAACTCCCGGCAGCGTTCTCTCCCGGCAGCGTCATATCACATTCTATTTATTGAATGTAATAAAATTGTCGTCCTGCACATGATCTTTTTCGGGCCGCTGGCGAACCCGGCGCGGCCGCTAGATACCGGATATTTTCACCGATGAATTCGGCGCGACCCGTACCGTCTTTTGCGATGCGATATGACGCTCCACCAGATCCCAGATATTCGGCCCTTGCGTGCCTTCGTTGACGCTGGCCCAGCCGGCGACCGTGTATTCACGCCGCGGATCGATCGGTTTGCCGGCTTTCAGGTGGGTCATGCCGGAAATGCGCTGCCCGATCGGTTTTGCGACATTGATCGAATACCCAAGCCCGCCGCAGCGCACCATGTCGCCGCCCTGCTGGTAATACGGATCGGGATTGAACAGATTGTCGGCGACGTCCTCCAGGATTTCCTTCAGCCGCTCGCCGGTCATCGCCAGCCGGTAGACCTGCGGATAGGTGATCGCGGTGGCGTTGTGGATGTCCTCGACCGTGATCGGCGCGCCCGGCAGCACGCTAGTGCCCCAGCGGAAGCCGGGCGACAGCGCGATCTCGGCATCGCGCTCTTTCAACAGCGCCGCGCAGATCAGATCGTCGAACGTTCCGTTGAAATTGCCACGCCGGTACAACAGCGAATCCGCGTGCCCGACGACGCGCGATAGTTCCTTGGCGTAAGGCGCCCGCGCCTTGGTGACAGCGGCCGTCATCGCGGCATCCGGCTTTATGACGTCGGCAAATAGCGGGATCAGTTTGTAGCGATACGATTTGACTGCTCCGCCCTGCACGTCGAGATCGAGCCGCGAGACGAATTTGCCGTGGCTGCCCGAGGCGATCAGCAATGTCTTGCCGACCGTCACCGCTTCCGGCAGCGCGTCGTGCGTGTGCCCCGTCAGAATGACGTCGATGCCAGCGACGCGCGAGGCGAGCTTGCGATCGACGTCGAAGCCGTTATGAGACAACAGCACGACGAGTTGCGCACCGGCGGCGCGCGCCTTGTCGACCTGGGCGCGCACTTCCTCCTCGCGAATGCCGAAGGACCACTTCGACATCATCCAGCGCGGATTGGCGACCGGCGTATAGGGGAAGGCCTGACCGAGCACGGCGATCTTGACGCCGCCCTTCTCGAACATCTTGACCGCGTCGAACACCGGCTCGTTCCATTCCGTGTCGCGGATGTTCAACGCCAGAAACGGGAAATCCAGGCTCTTGACCAGTTCCTGCACCCGCGCTTCGCCATAGGTGAATTCCCAATGGCCGGTCATGGCGTCCGGCTTCAAAAGCGCCATGCAGTCGACCATGTCCTGGCCGCGGCTCGAATTGGCGCCAAGCGACCCCTGCCAGGTATCGCCGCCGTCGAGCAGCAGAACTTTGCCGTCGCGTTCGGCACGCACCTGCTTGACCACCGTCGCCAGCCTATCGAGGCCGCCGATCTTGCCGTAGCTTTTAGCAAGCGCGGTGAAGTCCCGATCGGTCATCGCATAGGCCGCGGCCGATTTCGGCGCGATCCCGAACTTGGTGAGGAAATCCGTGCCGGTCAGATGCGGCGGCAGCCCCTTCGCCGCGCCGACGCCGAGATTGACGCTCGGCTCGCGGAAATAGACCGGCATCAACTGGCCGTGGATATCGGTGACATGCAGCAGCGTGACATTGCCGACCGCATCGAAGCGGGTGAGATCGTCCTGCGTCAGTCGCTGCTGGGCGAAGGCGCGCGATAAACCGCCCGCGCCTGCTGCGAGCGCCGCGGTCGCGGCGCTGACCTGAAGCATTTCCCGGCGTGTGATCATGACAAGGCTCTCAATCCCGTTCCGAAAACGACTCGCATTCCATCTACGACAATTTCGGATGTAACCCCGGATTTGCCTGACTTCGTCGCAGCTCTAGCGTGAATGGCCGGGCAGCGCCCGGCCATGATCTATCTCAATGGCGAATGCCGGGCACGCTCATCGTCAGGCCCTGGTTCTGCGAGGCGAGATACAATTCCAGATCGCCATATTCCTTGGAATCCGGCGGCAGTTCGTCGCCACGAATATTGACCGAGCACCACTGGAAGCGCTGGCGGATATCCCAGATCGCCAGCAGGCTGGTACGCCAGGTCGGGAAGTGATCGTACTGACCCTTCGGCTCGCCCATCCACTGGCCGCGAATCCACTTGTTGACCGCGATGCCGTGGCAATCGGTGCAGGCCATGTTGAGCGCGCCGACCTTGCGCTTGCTCAGCTCAACGCCGCGCGCGATCGCGGCTTTGGCTTCGGCGCTTTCGGTATCGACCTTAATCGGCGTGCCATTGGCGAGGAAATGCAGATACACCGACATGGCGCGATTGTTGTCGGTTTCCATCGGCCAGTCGACGCCGATGGTGGTGCGAGCATGGCGGGTGACGAACTCCTCGACGCCCAGCACCTTGTTGAGGCGCGGCTCCCATTTCGGCATCGACGCCGCCCAGGTCTTGAAGGACGTTTTCGGATCGCTATGGCAGGTGTTGCAGGAGAAGCCCGAGGCGCTTTTCAGCTTCCAAAGCTCCTCGCCTTTTTCGACCGCCCACATGCCGGGATTTTCAAGCGGATCGAGATTGTCGCGCTTCTCGACCGGCTGCGGACGCTTCTCGGGATTGTCGAGCGCGGTCCGGAACACAGCCGGCGACTTCAGCGTCTTGAGGAAGGCGACGATGTCCTTGATTTCGGCCTCCGAGAAAAAGCCGTGGCTGCCCCAGGGCGGCATCACGGTTTCCGGATTGTAGACGCGCGCATCGAAGACGTAATTGTAGAGCCACTCGTCCTCGCGGCCGGCATTGCCGATTTCCGACAGATCGGGCGCGACGTTACCCGGCAGATCGGCGTTGCCGGCCGGACCCATCACATGACAAGCCAGGCAGGATCCGCCGCGCGAGCGGTCGGCGACCAGTTTGGCGCCATTGGCGGCGTCGCCACCGACCGGGCCGGTCAGTTTGCGCGGCTCTTTCGGCGCCGGCGCGGTCGCCAGCTTTCCGAGCGTGTTGTATTTCGAGTAATCGGCGGCCGGCCAGCCCGGATAGCGTTTCCACGGCCGCGCGGCGGCATCCTGCCCGAGTCCAAGCGGCGCCTTCGACTGGGCCCGCGCGCCTGAATCGGTGACGATGACGCTGGCCATCATCGACGCGGCAGCGGCTACTCCGACTGCCAAAAACTTTCCACGCATGGCCGAATCCTCCCAGACCTGATGTCTTTTTTTTATAGCTTAGACCGCGCGACATTGCGCGCGGCAATCGACCGGTCAGGATACGGTTATTTTTTCTTCCGCGGTGGTGACCGAACCGTCATCGTCCGTCCAGCTGAACTTGAACGTGCCACTCTCCTCGACCTTCGCGGAGAACTGCAAATAGGGGTTGGCCGCGACCGCCGGCTCGATATTGGCCGAAAACACCGGCTTGCCGTTGAACTCGGCCGCGAATTTGTTGATGATCTTGCGCGGAATGGTCTTGCCGTCTTTGTCCTTGCGCTGGCCGCTTTCCATGATGTGCGGCAACAGCGTCTTGATTTCGACGATTTCGCCCTTCTTGGCGGTCTTGGGAACTCTGATCTTCGGCGTTTCGGCCATGGTCGTCTCCTGAAATTCAAATTCGGCTATGGATCAAGGCAACACGGCGGTCGGCGCTATCAGCCGCCACAACCGCCGATGGTGACCTTGACCAGTTTTTGCCCGGTGTAAAATTTGCCGCCGCTGGTCTTGGCGACGACAACGATGTTCTGCGTGGTGGCAAGCCGGATGCGGGTCGCGGCTTCGGCCTTGCCCGACAGCGGCGTGAAGTGAAACGTCGCCACGCCCGGATTCGGATTGCCTTCGGCAACCACCAGCACATCGCTGACATAATCGGTCCCGGTCATCGGCGCATCGACCGCGAACGACAGCGGCACGGTATTGCCGTTCTCGGCAATCTCCGGCAGTTCGATCGAAATCTTGCCCTTCTCGGGCGTCGCGCCACCGGTGAATTTGGCGATGTCATCGGCGGCGGCCTGCGGCGTGGCGAACGCGCCGCCGTTCCAGCCAACCAGAGTGATGGCAGCGCTTCCGGCGCCGAGCGCCAGGGCGGCGCGACGAGTCAGATGCCGCATGGATAGTACCTCCCGAAAATCGTTGCAGGGCCGACACGAAGCCCCTTCACCGACGACCATAACGACGGCAGCGAAGAGGTCAAATCATATTCACAAAAAAGAATATGGATACCGTCGCGGCGGCCTTTGTGAGCCGCGGCGTCAGCTCGGCAGGGCTTTGACATATTCGCGGAAGCTCTTGTCGCGATAGGCTTTTTCCCGAACGTAGCGGAACATGCTGAGAAAATCCTCGGGCCGCAGATAGCCCGGCGCGCGCGCAACCTCTCGTTTCTGTGGCGGCTCATTTTTCAACGGCCCGGCTCGCTCGGCGAAGAACTGGAAGGTCGGGGTGAATCGCACGCCGTATTTCGCCGCCATTTCCTTTTCCGACAGCTTTGCTCCGTCGAAATCGGTCACGATGCGCGAACCAATGATGTTGAGTTGAAGAATCTCGAAATTGGCCTTGATGTAGTTGGAAATCTCCGGCTTGGCGAAATTGACGAAATGCGTTTCCTTGCAATACGGGCAGCCTTTAAGCTCCCACATAACGACGAAGCGCTTGCCTGCCTTGCGGGCGTCCTCAAGGTCTTCCGGCAAATCGAGGAAGCTTTCCAGAAACCAGGATTGCTTGTAGAGCCCGTCATCGGTCAGCACCGGATCGTCGGCGCGCGCCACGGGCGCGCCCAGAACCCCGGTTGCCACAGCCCCGAGCAAGAGATGCCGCCGTGATAAGTTCATAATCGTCCGCCGTATTCCAAACCGGCGAGAACGGACTCGCCGCCGCGCCTCTTATATTCATAATAGCTCATATATTCGTCTCACAGTGCGGTGAACAGACATGCCGGTCAGCTTTGCGCGTATCGCAGTCCTCGGCCCTGCCATTCTGGGTTTTGCCCTGCTGGCAAGTCCTGGCCTCGCTCGCGCCGGCGATCTGGCCGATTTCAACGCGGCAGTGGAAAAAGCCGCCGGGCACAATCGGGTGGTTATCGGCTATCTGCGCACCGGCAATACCGACCTCGCCTCGCTCGAATTCGATCGGCTGCGCGACGCCTGGGCGAAACTCAACGCGCGTTTTTCCGGCAAGGCGCCGGATGCCTTCGCCGGCATAGCGCTTTACGGCACCACCCTTGTCAACATCGGCGCGCGCCTCGTCGCCGCCGACATGATGCTCAAGTCCGGCCGCGCCGATGCCGCCAGCCAGTCGCTCAGTGCCATTCGCGGCGACCTTTACGATCTGCGCAAGGCAAGCGGTATCGTCGTGCTGGCCGACTGCGTGCGTGACGCCAATGCCGCTGCCGATGCCCTGATGCTCTACAACGACAATGCCCTCGACTGGAGCAAGCCGCAGGTGCGCTTCGCCATCGCCAACAAGGCCTCGATCTACGGCTATATCCTCGACCGTTGCGACAGCATCGCCAGCGCGACCGTTCACAACAGCCCGGAATTCCGCCGGCTGGTCGATGGCGCCAGGGCCGGGCTCGAGTTGATCCCCGGCGCAATCACCACACGCGACAGCAATCTATTGCATCGCATTCTGATCGAATTGCGTTCGTTCGATAATCTGCTGGCGTTCCGGTTCGGTTAGCGCCAACCTTGGCTTGGGTTTTGGTTGCGCCGCAACAATACATCGACCGTGCTGGCACAGCTTGCAAAATCGGGGGCTATTTATTCGCACGCATTGGCGTAAACTTGCCCATGTGGGGCGCCGACAGCGGAAGCGCGAATAAGAAATAAAGCGGAAAAATAAGGCGATAAAAAAAGTGGAAACTCCTCCGGTCGGCGCACCGACCAACAGAGGGGAAATGCCATGAAGCGTCGTCAATTTTTGCAAGCCGCGGGCGTGGGACTCGCCGCGTCGACTGTAGCCGCACCCGCTATCGCTCAATCGTCTCCTGAAATAAAATGGCGGCTGACGGCCAGTTGGCCGAAGTCGCTCGATACCCTGTATG
The DNA here is from genome assembly GCA_947479905.1 of Bradyrhizobiaceae bacterium. GTDB lineage: Bacteria > Pseudomonadota > Alphaproteobacteria > Rhizobiales > Xanthobacteraceae > Pseudolabrys. The sequence continues at coordinate 10,556 of CANKBJ010000017.1, read as the reverse complement.
GCGGCTGCGAATATTTCGCCAAGCGCGTCGCCGAAATCACCGACAACAAGTTTCAGATTCAAACCTTCGCCGCCGGCGAAATCGTCCCCGGGCTGCAGGTGCTCGACGCGGTGCAGAGCGGCACTGTCGAGATGGGCAATACCGCGCTCTATTACTACTTCGGCAAGAACCCGGCCTTCACTTTCGGCACCGCGCTGCCGTTCGGTCTGAACCCGCGACAGATGATTTCCTGGATCCGCCATGGCGGCGGCGAGGAACTGCTCAACGATCTGCTCAAGGAGTACAACTGCATCGGCTACGCCGCGGCCAATACCGGCGCGCAGATGGGCGGCTGGTTCCGCAAGGAAATCAACACCGTTGACGATCTCAAGGGTTTGAAATTCCGCGTCGGCGGTTTTGCTGGCATGATCCTGGCCAAGCTCGGCACGGTGCCGCAGCAACTGGCAGCGCCGGATATTTACCCTGCGCTAGAGAAAGGCACCATCGACGCCGCCGAATGGGTCGGACCTTACGACGACGAGAAGCTCGGCTTCGTCAAGGTCGCCAAGTACTATTACTATCCGGGCTGGTGGGAAGGCTGCGGTAACGCCCACAACATCATGAACATTGCCAAATGGAACGAACTGCCGAAGCATTACCAAGCGGCGATCTTCACGGCGTCGAACGATGCCTGGGTGTGGACATTGTCGAAATACGATTACGTCAATCCGCCGGCGCTCAAACGGCTGGTGGCGAACGGCGCGTTATTGCGCGCGTTCCCGCAGCCGGTATTGGAGGCCTGCTACAAGGCGGCCAACGACATCTACGCCGACTTGTCGAAGACCAACCCGCACTTCAAGAAGCTGTATGAAAGCCTGGTGCCCTACCGCAACGACGCCTATGCGTGGCTGCAAGTGGCCGAACTCGGTTTCGACAGCTTCCAGATCCGTATGCGCACGCGCAGTTAGTCGCGGCTACCGGTTCGAGCGGCCCCGAGCCTCACGGTTTCGGGGCCGCGGCTGTTTTTCAGCCAAGCTTGCCCAATCCCGGAAAGGTCTCGATCAGCCAAAAGGCAATCGCCGGCATCTGCCCGGTGAAAATCAGCACGCCGGCGACAATCAGAAACACACCCATCGCCTTTTCGATTCTGCCGAGTTGCGGGCGAAACCGCGCGCTCCAGCGCATGAATGCCCCGGCGAAGGCGGCAGCGACAAGGAACGGTACGCCGATGCCAGCCGAATAGACCAGCAACAGCCACGCGCCCTCGGTCGCGCTTTCCGACGCGCCGGCCATCAGCAGGATCGCGGTCAGGACGGGCCCGACGCAAGGTGACCAGCCAAAGCCGAATGCAAGGCCGATCGCGTAAGCACCGGCAATTCCGGCCGGCTCGCGCGCCACGCCAACGCGCGCGGTGCGATCGAGCAGCGAGATGCGCAAGACGCCGACAAAATGCAGGCCCATGATAATGAGCAGAATGCCGGCGACGTAACCGAGAAGTCCGAGATAGGCGCCAACCACCTGCCCGATAAACGACGCCGTCGCACCGAGCGCCACGAACACGCTTGAAAAGCCGGCGACAAAACCAAGCGCCGCTCTCAGCACACGCCATCGCCCCGGTACACCGTCTCCGGCGCGCAATTCCGCGATCGAGACGCCGCCCATGTAAGCCAGATATGGCGGCACTAACGGCAAAACGCAGGGCGACGCGAACGAAAGAAGCCCCGCGACAAAGGCGCCGCCGACCGAGACATCGAGACTCATCGTCGGCGACCTTTCATCGACATATTCGTTATTAATGATATATAAGATGCGGAAGCAAGCCGCCTTGGTTTTATCCACCGAATAAGCGACAGAACAAACCTGCTAGATATTTACAAATGATGAAATATTTTTCTTACACTGCGGCCGTTTGCGTGATGTTTATCACGCTGACGTCTTATCCGGCGCGCGCCGCCGAGCTGGTGATGTTCGAACAGGCCGGTTGCGTCTGGTGCGCCGTCTTCGACCGCGAAATCGCGCCGGTCTATGATAAAACCGACGAAGGCAAACGCGCGCCATTGCGGCGCGTCGATACAGACCGGGCGCGGCCGCCCGACCTGGCCTTTATACAGAACGAACGGTTGACGCCGTTGTTCGTCTTGATCGACAAGGGACGCGAGATCGGCCGCATTCGCGGCTATCCGGGTGAGGAGCATTTCTGGGGATTTCTCGGCGCAATGATCAAGAAACTCGAAGTATCCCCCGGCGTCGAAGGCCGTTCGTGATTATCGCAAAATACAACAATTCGTCCGTTGGTGACCGATGAACTTGCAGCAGATTGAAAGCAGCGGGCGTCCGCAAGAGCTCGAACGCATGGTCGGCAACGCCAGGCGTGCGAGCGACTTTCTAAAAGCCCTGGCGCATGAAAGCCGGCTGATGATCCTTTGCATTCTCGCCGAAGGCGAGAAATCGGTGAGCGAACTGGAAGAAATTCTTTCGCTGCGCCAGCCGACCGTATCGCAGCAACTGGCGCGGCTGCGTGCCGATGGGCTGGTGTCGACGCGGCGCGACGGCAAAGCCATCTATTACAATCTTGCCAGCGACGAAGCCCGTGTCGTCATCGGCGCGATCTATGACGTCTTCTGCCGCAAGCAGCGCAAGCGCTAGGGCCGGCCCCTTTCCTCACGACTCAGCCGATTGCCGTTGCGCGGCGAATATTGCATGTTGCCGGACACACTTGATGTTGCAGCGGGGTGATGCGATGAGCGCGGTCGAACAGGACGGCAAGATATTTGTCGGCAAAAGCGGCGACAAGGCCGAGTACCTGACGCTGAAGCTCGCCAACCGGCATGGTCTCATTTCCGGGGCCACGGGCACCGGCAAGACCGTCACATTACAGGTTCTGGCGGAAGGCTTTTCGCGGGCCGGTGTCCCGGTCTTTGCCGCCGACGTTAAGGGCGACTTGTCCGGCATTTCCGCCACCGGCGAGCCCAAGGATTTTCTGGTCAAGCGCGCCAAGGACATGGGTTTCGACTACGAACCTGACCGCTTCCCCGCCATGCTGTGGGATCTGTTTGGCGTCCAGGGCCATCCTATCCGCGCCACCATTTCGGAAATGGGCCCGTTGCTTTTGTCCCGACTGCTCGATCTCAACGACGTGCAGGAAGGCGTGCTGAACATCGCCTTCCGCATCGCCGACGAACAGGGACTGATCCTGCTCGACCTCAAGGATTTGCGCGCGGTGCTGTCGCTGATCGCCGACCACGCCGCCGAGTTGACGACGCAATATGGCAATGTGTCGAAGGCCAGCGTCGGCACCATTCAACGTCAGTTGCTGGTGCTGGAAAACCAAGGCGGCACTAAGTTCTTCAGTGAGCCGGCGCTAGCGTTGTCGGATTTCATGCGCACCGACCGCGAGGGCCGCGGCTACGTCAACATTCTCGCCGCCGACAAGCTGATTGAAAATCCGAGGCTCTACGGCACGTTTCTGCTTTGGCTGCTGTCGGAGCTGTTCGAGCAGATGCCGGAACTGGGCGATCCGGAAAAGCCGAAACTGGTGTTCTTCTTCGACGAGGCGCATCTGCTGTTCAACGACGCGCCCAAGCCCCTGCTCGACAAGATCGAGCAGGTCGTGCGCCTGATCCGCTCAAAAGGCGTCGGCGTCTATTTCATCACCCAGAATCCGCTCGACGTGCCGGACACGGTCCTGGCGCAAATGGGCAATCGCGTGCAGCACGCACTGCGCGCCTTCACGCCGCGCGACCAGAAGGCGGTCAAGGCCGCGGCCGAGACGTTCCGCGCCAATCCCAAGCTCGATACCGCCAAGATCATCATGGAACTTGGCAAAGGCGAAGCGCTCGTCTCTTTCCTGGAAGGCAACGGCATACCGTCGCTGGTCGAACGGGCGATGATCTGCCCGCCCACGGCCCGCCTTGGCGTCATCACGCCGGAAGAGCGCAAGGCGATCATTCAGGCGAGCCCGGTGAAGGGCAAATACGAACAGCAAATCGATTCGGAGTCCGCCTATGAGGTCCTGCAGCAAAGGCTGAAGGACGGGACCACTGCGGCCACTGCGCCGGCGCCCGGTCAGCCTCAGCCGGCATCGGCTGGCGGCGGCATTCTCGGCGGCATTGGCGGATTCCTCGGCGGAATTTTCGGCTCCTCGACGCCACGTGGCACCCGCCTGTCGACCGGGCAACTGGTCGCGCGCGAAGTGACGCGCTCGATCGCCAACCGCGTCGCCGGTCAGATTGCCGCCGATCTCGGCAAGTCGCTCGGCGGCAAAACCGGCGGCACCATCGGCCGCGCCATCGTGCGCGGGACGCTGGGCGGCATGATGCGGCGCTGACATCATTCACCGGCAGGCGGGGAACATTTGCCGCAACGCACTATTTTTATTGCTGCACCGCACCATATACGGCATAGTGGTCCTTGCATTGAGTCTGCCGAGAGCGAAAAGATGAGCAAAAACAATACAAATACCTGGAACACCAAGTACGGCGCCCGCCGCGTCCGCGAGGAAATGCCGACTTTGGCCGAGGCCATCACCGCCGCCCAGGGGCTCACCGACGACCTCGACGAACAAGCCGATATCGCCGCCGCGCTGATGGGTCTGCCGCGCGATCAGGTTCGCGCCGAACTGGCCAAGCTCGCGCCGCCGCGCCGCGACGCGGTCAAATCGGTGGTGTTTACCGGCTCCGCATCGGCGCCGCGCACCATCGTCGTCGAGCGCAAGATTTCCCGCCGCATCGTTCCGGCGGCGAACCGCCCGACGCGCACCGCGGCCGGCTGACGCCACCCAAAAGATTGCTCGCACCTCGCCCCGTCCGTTGCAGGGGGGTGCATTGGACGGGGCTTGGTACAGATGTCCAGGTCAGGGGCTGGACGCAAGCATAGTCCCCTGTTCGAAATCCGCCGTCTGAGCAAAACAGACCGCCATTCGATTGGCGCAGGATAATTCCGCGGCGTTAATGCGCGATCAGGATACCGCCACATCGATGAGCCGCATCTGCACGCGCTCCTCACCTTGCCAGCGATCGACGGTGAGATAACCGGCGGCGTGCATCTGCCGTCCGCGATTGTCGATGAGCGCTCGGCCTAGCGGGGTACCGGCGACGCGGAAAGCAATGGCGTTGACGAATTTGCCGTCGCCGGATTTGAAGCGCGCGCGGATGTGATTCTCGCCGACCGGATCGGCATAAGCGAGCGTATGCGCGGGCAATGCCAGCACCGGCTCGGGATTGCCGGCGCCATAAGGCCCGGCCTTCGACAGCATTTCACAAAGGGCCGGCGTGACGCCGCCCGCGCTCACCGCACCATCCACCTTCAGCGCGCTGTCGCGCCGCGAAGCTTCGACCGAGGCCGCCAAAGTCACTTCAAGAAAGGCGCGAAATGCCGCGAGTCCTTCTTTTCGCAAAGTGACACCGGCCGCCATGGCGTGCCCGCCGCCTTTGATCAACAGCCCGTCATGCACCGCCTGCCGCACCGCGCGGCCGAGATCGACGCCAGGAATCGAGCGCCCCGAGCCGGTCCCGGTGCCGCCCGGCTCTAGCGCGACGGCAAACGCGGGACGGCCGAAACGCTCCTTCAGCCGCGCCGCCACCAGTCCGACCACGCCGGGATGCCAGCCCTCCTGCGCGGTGACGACAATGGCGCCCGTCTCCTCAATGCCCAGCGCGGCCATGGCTTCGGCCTCGGCCTGCGCCACCGCCGCGACTTCGATCAAACGGCGCTCGCCGTTGAGCCGATCAAGCTCAACTGCGATACGCCCGGCCTCGATCGGGTCTTCCTCGAGCATCAGGCGCACGCCGAGATCAGCGCGGCCGATGCGGCCGCCGGCATTGATGCGGGGCCCCAGAAGAAAGCCGAGATGAAAAGCTTCCGGCGGACCGGAAAGGCGCGCCGCATCCATCAGCGCGGTCAGGCCGATCTGTTCGCGGCGGCGCAGTGCGATCAGCCCCTTGGCGACGAAGGCGCGGTTGAGGCCCTTGAGCGGCACGACGTCGGCGACGGTGCCGAGCGCGACCAGATCCAGCATCGACAACAGATCGGGCGCCGGCCGCGTGGCGGTGAAAAAATTGCGGCCACGCAATTCGCGGGTCAGCGCCACCAACGTCATGAATACGATGCCGGCGGCACAAAGATAACCGAGCCCCGACAGATCGTCGGCACGGTTCGGATTGACGATCGCGACCGCCTTCGGCAACTCAACGTCGGCCTGATGGTGATCGAGGATCACCACATCCATGCCGAGCGGGCCCGCTTCCAGCAGCGTCGCATTGCTGGTGGTGCCGCAATCGACGGTGACCAACAGCGTCACATCTTTTTCGGCAAAGCTTTTGATCGCATCGACATTCGGGCCGTAGCCCTCGAAAATCCGGTCGGGAATATGAACGATCGGATCGGGACCGCATTGCCGCAGATAGCGGGTGAGCAGCGCCGCCGAGGTCGCACCATCGACATCGTAGTCGCCGAAGATGGCGACCTTTTCGCCGCGCACGACTGCATCGGCCAGCCGCGCGCTCGCAGCCGCCATGCCGGTCAACACCGACGGATCGGGCATCAAATTCTTGATGGTCGGATCGAGATAGACCTCGGCCTCGTCGGCTTCCACGCCGCGGCCGGCCAGCACGCGCGCCAGCAGTTCGGGCGTGCCGAGACGCTGCGTGATGGTGGTGGCGCGCGCAACGCCGCGCGCGTCCAGCCGGTCGCGCCAGGCGCGTCCGGTCGCCGATTTCTCGACGCCGAGGAAGTAGCGTTCGCTCGACAGGTCTGCCGGCAGGGCCGTGAGGTTCGCCATGCGGCCAATATAGGGAATTTGCGAGCAGAGCGCACGTTATCCCAAACTGTCGTCCCCGCGAAAACGGGGACCCATACGCCGCGGCGGAGGCTTGGGGCAAAGCAGGAATTGCTTTGCTATCTCGCGTAAAACAAAATCTTGGGATTATGGGTCCCCGCCTTCGCGGGGACGACAGACTTTTAATCCAGATGAAACTTCGCCAGCTGACGGTGTTCGCCGATCACGCGCCGCACGGTGCCGGTCGCCGATCGCATGACGACGGTCTCGGTTTCGATCATGTCCTTCCCGAAGACGACGCCGCGCAGCATCGCGCCGGTGGTGACGCCGGTGGCGGCGAACAGGCAATCGCCCTTCACCATGTCCTCGATCTCGTATCTCTTCCGCGCGTCCTTGATACCCATCTTGCGGATGCGCTCTTGCAGCGCTTCGGTGTCGATGATCAGCCGCGTCTGCATCTGACCGCCGATGCAACGAAGCGCCGCCGCCGACAGAACGCCTTCCGGCGCGCCGCCGCTGCCGAGATAAATATCGATGCCGGTCTTCGGCTCGGCGCAGTGAATGACGCCGGCAACGTCGCCATCGCTGATCAGGCTGACCGCGGCGCCCAGTTTGCGGATGGCGGCGATCTTGTCGGCATGGCGCGGACGATCGAGCAGAATGGCGGTGATTTCCGACGGCTTGACGCCCTTGGCCTTGGCTAGACTGATGATGTTGTCCTCGGTCGAGGCGTCGAGATCGACCGTGCCCTTCGGATAGCCCGGGCCGATGGCGATCTTGTCCATGTAGCAGTCCGGCGCATGCAGCAGCGTGCCGCCGTCGGCCATGGCGATGGTGGCGATCGAGCCCGGCATGTTCTTGGCGCAAAGGACCGTGCCTTCGAGCGGGTCGACCGCGATGTCGACTTTCGGGCCATTTCGGTTGCCGACCTTTTCGCCAATGAACAGCATCGGCGCTTCGTCGATCTCGCCCTCGCCGATCACCACGGTGCCGTCGATTGGCAGCTTGTTGAGTTCGCGGCGCATGGCGTCGACCGCGGCCTGATCGGAGGCCTTGTCCAGGCCGCGTCCGCGCAGGCGCGCAGCCGAAACTGCGGCGCGCTCGGTGACGCGCACGATTTCGAGGGTGAGAATGCGCTCCAGCAGCAGTTCGGGCTGGACAGTGATCGAAGCCATCGTGGCGTTCCTCTTACAAATACTATCGCTGAAAAATCGGCGGCTAAAGCCGGTTGCCTAGTTCTTCTCTATCCGGATCACCTGCGGCCGGCCAGAGATGACCTTGTCGCGGCCCACAGCGGCAAGGGCTTTGCGTACGCCATCTTCGCTGGTCGCATAGGTAACCAAAATGACCGGCACCGAACCCTTGGCGGTATCGGCGCTCGGACCATCCTTAGGGTGGCGCTGGACGATCGACTCCAGCGAAATCTCCTGCTCGGCCAGCCTTGTCGCAATGCTGGCCGCGGTGCCGGGCTTGTCGCGCGCCATCAGCCGGATGTAATAGCCGCCCTCGTGACGCTGCATCGGCGCCTTGCGCACGGTGGTGAGGCTCGCAGTCGGCCGGCCGAACGGCGACGTCATCTGGCCGCGCGCGACATCGGCGATATCGGACAATACCGCCGAGGCGGTGGCGGCGCCGCCGGCGCCCGGCCCGATCAGGGTGATCGGATTGATGCCTTTGGCGTCGATCGTCACCGCATTGGTCACGCCCATGACCTGGGCGATCGAGGACTCCTTGCGCACCATCGTCGGATGCACGCGCTGCTCGATGCCCTGCGGCGTCTTGACCGCGACGCCGAGTAATTTCACGCGATAGCCGAGTTCGTCGGCGGCGGCGAGATCGGCGGCTGCGATCGAGGAAATGCCTTCGACATAGATCGCGCTCTGGTCGACCTTGGTGCCGAAAGCGAGGCTGGCGAGCAGCGACAGTTTCTGCGCGGTGTCATGGCCCTCGATGTCGAAGGCCGGATTGGCTTCGGCGTAACCAAGCTGTTGCGCCTGCTTCAGGCATTCGACGAAGGACAGTTTCTCCTGCTCCATCCTGGTGAGGATGTAATTGCAGGTGCCATTGAGGATGCCGTAGATGCGGTCGATAGAATTGCCGGTGAGGCCTTCGCGCAAGGTCTTGACGATCGGGATCGCCGCGCCCACGGCCGCTTCGTAATTGAGCGAGACGGCGCTCTTCTCGGCCAACTGCGCCAGTCTGACGCCGTGCTTGGCGAGCAACGCCTTGTTGGCGGTGACCACCGATTTGCCGGAGGCGAGCGCGAATTCGACGGCGGTTTTCGCCGGGTCGCCCGATCCGCCCATCAGCTCGACGAACACGTCGATGCCCGGGTCGCCCGCCAGTTCGACGGGATCGGCAAACCATTTCATCTTCTTGAGATCGACGCCGCGGTTCTTGGCCTTGGAACGGGCGCAGACCGCGACGATCTCGATGCCGCGGCCGCAACGCGCGGTCAATTGCGCGCGCTGCGCCGCGACCTGCGCGATCAAGGCGGCGCCGACAGTGCCTAGGCCGGCGACACCGACTCGGAGGGGCTTCGTCATTTGATGTGTCGCCTGATCTATCGTCGGGTCGCTAGCGGAACGACGTTGTGCAGTTGCTGCGGCGCCGTTTCCAGGAACTTCTTGATATTGCGGGCGGCCTGGCGGATGCGCTGCTCATTCTCCACCAGCGCGATACGCACAAAGCCCTCGCCCCGTTCGCCGAAGCCGGTGCCGGGCGAGACGGCCACTTCGGCCTTCTCGACCAGGAGCTTGGCGAATTCGACCGAACCCATTTCCTGGAACGGCGCCGGGATCGGCGACCAGGCGAACATCGACGCCGACGGCGGCGGCACGTCCCATCCGGCGCGCGAAAAGCTTTCCACCATGACGTCGCGGCGCTTCGTATAGATGCTGCGCATCTCGCGCACGCAATCGTCCGGACCGTTGAGCGCGGCGGCGGCCGCGACCTGTACCGGCGTGAAAGCGCCGTAATCGAGATAGGACTTCACCCGGCCCAAGGCCGCGATCAGCCGCTCATTGCCGACGGCAAAACCCATGCGCCAGCCGGCCATCGAGAATGTCTTCGACATCGAGGTGAATTCGACGGTGACGTCGTTCGCGCCCGGCACTTGCAGCACAGAGGGCGGCGCCACGCCGTCGAAATAGACTTCGGCGTAAGCCAGATCCGACAGGATGAAGATCTCGTGCCTTTTCGCGAAGGCGACGAGGTCCTTGTAGAAATCGAGATCGGCGACGAAAGCGGTCGGGTTCGACGGGTAGCAGACCACGATGGCGATCGGCTTCGGGATTGAATGCTTGATTGCTCGCTCGACATGCGCAAAAAAATCCGGCGTCGGGTCCGACGGCACCGAGCGGATGACGCCGCCCGCCATCAGGAAGCCGAAGGCGTGAATCGGATAGCTCGGGTCGGGCACAATGACGACGTCGCCCGGCGCGGTGATGGCCTGCGCCATATTGGCGAAGCCTTCCTTCGAGCCCAAAGTGGCGATGACCTGCGTGTCCGGGTTGAGCTTCACACCGAAGCGCCGCTCGTAATAGGCGGCTTGGGCGCGGCGCAGGCCGGGTATGCCGCGCGATGCCGAATAGCGATCGGTGCGCGGCTTGCCCAAGGTCTCCTTGAGCTTGTCGAGGACGTGCTGCGGCGCCGGCAAATCGGGGTTGCCCATACCGAGATCGACGATGTCTGCCCCCGCGGCGCGGGCTTTGGCCTTGGCCTTGTTCACTTCCTCGAACACGTAAGGCGGAAGGCGGCGGATGCGGTAAAATTCTTCCATCGGTCAGACCTTTAAGTCGCT
>CANKBJ010000016.1 GCA_947479905.1 Bradyrhizobiaceae bacterium | reverse complement strand
GGCGTGAACACGACATTGTCGATATAGACGCGCTTCAAATATTCCGTCGGCGGCTTCGGCAGCCCGACATTGCTGTCCGAGCGCGCGCCCCAGGCATGATCGATGCGGCCGGAATAGCCGCCGAGATAGCCGCCGCCATGCATGGCGAACAGCTTGAGGTTCGGATGGCGCTCCATCACGCCGTCGAAAATCAGATAGTGCAGCGCCAAGGTCGTCTCGAACGGATTGCCGACGACATTGTTGAAATAGAAGCGCGACAGGCGCTGGCCTTCGGTGAAACCGTTCGGATGAATGGCGACCAGCGCGCCGAGTTCCTCGGCCTTTTTCCAGAACGGTGCGAAGGCCGGATCGGACAATTCCTTGCCGTTGACATTGGTGAGAATTTCCACGCCCTTGAACTTGAGCGTCTTCATGACGTGTTCGAGTTCCTTGGCCGCCTCATTGCCGTCCTGCATCGGCACGGTGCCCATCGGGATGAAGCGCTCCGGGTGCTTCGACACGAATTCGGCGACGCCCTCATTGACCATGCGCGCCGCCGGCACGGCGTATTCGAGTGCCACGGTGTGATAAAGCTGCGGCGGCGGCGGCATCACCAGCTGAACATCGACGCCCATCTTGTCCATGATGGCGAAGCGCTCGTCATAGCTGGTCATGCAGCCGAACAAATCGGCTTCCTGCTTGGCGTTGAGGTCCTTGGTCTCCTGCGAGGCGAAGTGCGCCAGCGGAATGGTCGACAGATCGAGATGCGGCTTGATGAAAGCGCCGGCGCGCGGAATTGCAATGTGCGTGTGCGCGTCGATGGTGACCGATTTCGGCCGCTGCTCGCGGCCCGGCTTGCCGTGTTTGCGCGCTGCCGTGTTTGCATACTTGTTCCACATTGCCGTCATGTCGCTTGCCTTTGTTTCTGGTCATGCCCGGCCTTGTGCCGGGCATCCACGCCTTGCTGTTAATCCAAGACGTGGATGGCCGGGTCAAGCCCGGCCATGACGGCCTTGGGAATGGTCAGAAAACTCCTAGATGCTGCCGCAACAGCGCGTCGTCCTGGCGCAGCGCGGCCGGGGTGGAGACCACCGCGACGCCGCCGGTGTTGAGAATGACGATGTCGTCGGCGACGTCGAAGACCAGATTGGGGTTCTGCTCGACCAGCACGATCGACAGGCCGCTTTCCTTGAGCTTGCGGATGGTCGCCATCACCTCGGCGACGATCTGCGGCGCAAGGCCCTCCGACGGCTCGTCCATCAAGAGCACGCGCGGATTGCCCATTAGCGCGCGGCCGATGGCGAGCATTTGCTGCTCGCCGCCGGACAGATGCGCCGCCATCTGGCTTGTGCGTTCCTTCAGGCGCGGGAACATGGCGAACACGGTGTCCATCGTCCAAGGTGCGTGTTTTGGCGCGTGCTTGCTGCCAGCGTCGGGCTTGCGGCCGGCGACCAGCAGGTTCTCGCGCACGGTCAGGCTGCGGAAAATGCGGCGCCCTTGCGGCACCAGAGCGACGCCGCGCGCCGCGATCAGTTCCGGCGACAGCTTTGTCACGTCCTCGCCGAACACGCTGACCGCGCCGCGCCGCGCCGCCAACAGACCCATGCCGACATTCATGCAGGTCGATTTGCCGGCGCCGTTGCGGCCCAGGAGGCCGAGCATGCGCGCCTCGCCCAGTTCGAACGAGACGTTCTGCAATACATGGCTGTCGCCGTAGAAGGCGTCGACGCCTTCCAATCTGAGTGCGCTAGTGGCCAAGATAGACCTCCCGCGTGCGCGGATCGTTGACCACCTCGGCGCGGTTGCCTTCGACAATCACCTCGCCGAAATGCAAGAGCGTGATGCGCTCGGCGAATTCCAGCGCCACATCCATATTGTGCTCGATCATCACGATGGTGACGTCGCGCGGAATCGCCATCAGGCATTTGTGGACGTCGCGGCGCTCGTCGATCGACAGGCCGGCGAAAGGCTCGTCGAGCAGCAGCACCTTCGGTTCCTGCGCCAGCGCCATGGCGATTTCGACGCGGCGGCGCTCTCCATACGATGTCTGCGACAGCGGCCGGTCGGCGATGTGGGAGAGGCCGACGCGCGCCAGCGCCTTATGTCCTGCTTCGGTGAAGCGGTCGTCGCGGCGCAGATTCGTCCACGGGTTCCAGCGCATCGGCGACAGGCCGAGCAGCGCGAGGCGGACATTGTGGATGATGGTGTCTTTGCCGAACAGAGTGATGATCTGATAGGTGCGCGCCATGCCGAGATGCGGCCGGTCGCGGCTCGGCGTCTTCGTGATGTCCTGGCCGAACAGGCTGACCGAGCCGGTGTCCGGCGTCAGTTCGCCGGTTATCAGGTTGAACAACGTGGTCTTGCCGGCGCCGTTCGGGCCGATGATGAGTCGGCGCTCGCCGGGCTGCACGTCGAGATCGACGCCGCGGGTGACGTGCAGGCCGCCGAAGGATTTGTTGAGGCCGGAAATGGTGAGCGCGCTCATGGCGTGCGCTCCGTCGTTGCGGCGGGGGCAGGCGGCGCTGCCGCGCGCTTGCGCACGATCAGCCGCCACAGGCGGATCGAACCGGGGACGATGCCTTCCGGCACCAGGATGACGATGGCAACGAAAATCGCGCCGAGCAGGAAATTCCAGCGTTCGATGAAGCCGGACACAACGGTCTTGATGACGACAACGAGCGTCGCGCCGACGATCGGCCCGAGCAAGGTGCCGGGGCCGCCGGAGATGACCATCAGCAGCACTTCGGCCGAGGAGGTCAGCGCCAAAGTCTGCGGGCTGATGAAGTTGGTGTAATAGACGAACAGGATGCCCGACACGGCTGTGAGCAGGCCGGAAAACAGACAGGCGTAGAAGCGGATCATCCAGACGTGATAGCCGAGCGCATTCATGCGGCGCGGCTGGTCGCGCGTTCCCATCAAGGCGGCGCCGAACGGCGAACGCACGAAGATGAAGACCATGGCGACCGCGACGATGAAAATGATGAGCGATGCGTAATAGAAATTGACCGGGTCGGTCAGCGAATAGCCGAACGGCGCCGGCCGGCCGCGCACCGGGATGCCGTTGTCGCCGTCGGTGACGCTGATCCAGCGATAGGCGAGGCCCCACAGGATCTGGCCGAGCGCCAAAGTAATCATGATGAAGCCGATGCCGGATGAGCGCAGCGACAGCACCGCGAACAGCGCCATCGAGGCGAGGCCGATGACCAGCGCCACCGCGACCGCGGTGGTGTGGCCGAAGCCCTGCTGCAGCATGTAGGCGGTGGCATAGGCCGAGATGCCGAACAGGCCGGCGTGGCCAAGCGACACGAGGCCGGCATAGCCGACCAGGATGTTCAGGCCGAGTGCGAAGACGGCGAAGAACAGGATCTGGCTGCCGACGTTGATGTAGTAAATGCCGGACACCCAGAAGGGCAGGCTGATCAAAGCGACCAGCGCGATGGCCAGCGCAATGAAGCGGAGCTTGTTCGTGGCTGAAAAAATCTCGATCATGGGACGTGCCGGCCGAACAGGCCCTGCGGCCGCAACAAAAGCACCAGCAGCATCGGCAGGAACAGCACGAAGTAGGCGAGTTCCGGCAGCAGCGCCTGGCCGAAATTATAGATGAAGCCGACCAGGATGCTGCCGACGAAGGAGCCGAGCAGGCTGCCGGCGCCGCCGATGATGACGACGAGCAAAGCCAGCGGCAGCATGTCCTGATCGAGCCCCGGATAGACCGACAGGATCGGCCCGCCGATGATGCCGGCAAAGGCGGCCAGTCCCGCGCCGAGCGCGAAGACGATCGTAAACAATTGCGAGACGCGGATGCCGACGACACGCGCCATGTCCGGATCGTCGACACCGGCACGGATCATCGCGCCGAGCCGCGTGCGGTCGAGCAGCATCCACAGCGCGATGGCGACGACGACGGCGATGGCGATGATCGCCAGCCGATACAGCGGGAACACGGCGCCGCCGACGCGGGCAAAGCCGCCAAGGCCTTGCGGCGTCGCCACCGACATCGGGTCGCCGCCCCACACCATCAGGCAGAAATCGGCGGCCATGAACGAGATGCCGAGCGTCACCAGCACCTGCGCCAGTTGATCGCCGGGCAATTGCCGCAGCAGAAAGCGTTCGATCAGTGCGCCCAGCGCCGCCACCGTCAGGCTCGCGAGCACGGCGGCAAGCCAGAAGTTCATCTTGAAGCCGAACAGGCCGATGACGACCGAGCCGCCGATATAGGCCCCTAACATGAACAGCGAGCCATGCGTCAGGTTGGGAATGCGCATCAGGCCGAAGATGAGCGAGAACCCCGACGCGAGCAGAAACAACAGGCCGCCGAAGGTGACGCTATTGACCGTCAGCACGATCCAGAAATTCATTGTCGAGCCGTTCTCGATCCTGTCATTCCTGGGCGCGCGTGAAACGCGCGAACCCGGAATCCAGGGGCTGGTTTCGTTGCTTCTGGATTCCGGGTTCCGGCTTTCGCCGGCCCCGGAATGACGAAGAAACCGCGGGCGCCGCTACAGCGCCCGCGGATATTTGCTGCTTACGACTTCACCGGCGGATAGTTGCGCGAATAGACCGGCCGCGCCAGGAACGCCTTTTCCTCGTAGGTCCAGAACTGGCTGACGTTCTTGTAGGTCTTGAGCGTCTTGTTGACGTACTTGCCGCCTTCCTTCGTCACCTGGCGGATGAAGAAGTCGCCAACCACGTTGCCGTATTGGTCGAACGACAGATCGCCGCGTGGCGAGTCCTTGAGCTTGACCGAGCGCATCGCCTTGGTCAACGCGGCGCGGTCGTCGGACTTGCCGCCGTTGAGCTTGAGGCCTTCGTCGACGACCTGGGCCGCGACGTAGAGACCGGCGGCATAGAAGCCTGGGTCGACGCCGAAGTCCTTCTGCATCGCCGCGACGAAGCGCTTGTTGCTGTCATTGGCGAGGTCGAGCGTGTAGGGGCACGAGCTGTACATGCCGAGGAACTCGTCGCCCATGATGCGCAGCAGCGCGTCGTCGCCGCCGGTTTCACCGGAGACGACCGGGAATTTCAACCCGGCCGCGGCGTAGGTCTTCATGAAGCGCAGCGGGTTGGAGCCGGCAAAGCCCTGGCAGACGCCGTCGCAATCGGCGATCTGTGCGACGAACGGCGTGTAGTCCGGCGTCACCAGCGGCGGCCAGATCTTGGCGACGATCTTGCCGCCGGCCCCTTCGAAGGTTTCCTGGAAGCCGCCCATTTGTTCATGACCGAAGGCGAAGTCTTCCGACACCGTAACAATGCGCTTCAGTTTCAGTTCCTTGGCGGCGAAGTCCGCCATCGGGTGCATCGCCTGCGCCGAAGTCGCCGACGGACGCAGGAAGTAGGGGTTCGGACGGCGCTGCGTGATGTCCTCGGCGCCGGCGAGGCTGAGCATCGGCGTCTTGTTTTCTGCGATGTAGTCGGTGATCGCCAGCAACTCGAATGCCGCGAGCGGTCCGAGGATGGCGTCGACCTTGTCGCGCTCAACCAGTTCCTGAACCTTGGTCTTGGTGCCGGCCGGGCTGCCGCCGGTGTCAGCCGAGAAGAACTCGACCTTGCGGCCGCCGAACGTGTTGTTCTTTTCCTTGAGGTAAGTAAGGACGCCCTGTTCCATCTGGATGCCGCCCTGCGCGAGCGGGCCGGTCTTGACGGTGAGCAGGCCGAGCTTGAACGGTGCGGCCTGGGCGATCGCCGGTGACGGAAATTTGAACGTAGCGAGCGCCGCGCCAGCGGCGGTCGCAGCCATAAAACGACGGCGAGTGACCTTGCGAGACATCGAAGTCCTCCCTGTGTCGCCCTCCCGGGCGGAGTTAAATGGCCGTGTCGGCCTATTTTTATTCGGCTGTGACAGCCGCAGGCTAAACATGACGTGTTGTACGCCGACGTGCCAGTACCGCGGCGGTCACCCTATCATCGGCCAATGCGTTCCATGATGTAAAGCCCGTCGGTGCGATGGTTTAGCCGCAGCGCACTGCCCAACCCATATTGTGGGCGAATACCGGCCGGTTCGCGCAAATATTCGACCATAAGAAATTGCGTCCGGCTCGATAGGCGCAGCGTTATTGTGTATCGATCTTTCGGCGGCGCATTGCCACAATGCGCCCGCTGCTTTTTTGAGCAAAGGACTTTTGTACGATGACTGACGGCATAGTTGCGCACGGAATGATCGCGGTCGACAAGATGGGCGGCCAGGTGCTGTTCCTCAACCCCGAGACCTTCGTCACCGAAGTCGCGATCGGTGGCTTCCCGCGCACGGTGCACGAATTATTGATTCTGCCGGAAGCGGGATTGGCGTATGTGCCGATTTATGGCGACGGCATTCACGGCAAGAACCCGAACCCCGGTCATGTCCTGGCGATCATCGATCTCAAGCAACGCAAGCATGTCGGCGATATCGATCTTCGCCCCTATGTTTCGCCGCATACGCTGAAACTGGCGCCGGATGGCCTGGTCTATGTCACTTGCGAAAACAGCGCGGTGGTCGCGATCATCGATCCGAAGACGCACAAAATGATCGACGCCATCGGCTCAGGCTCGACCAATGCGCATCGCCTGATCATCTCGCCGGACGGCAAGTTTATCTATACCGAAAACGAGGAGGACGCCGAGGTGTCGGTGATCGACCTGCCCAGCCGCAAGCTGACGGCCAAGATCAAGACGCCACATGCGCTGGCTGGAATTACAATCACCGCCGACGGCATGACGATCATCGTGGTCGACGACGAGGCGCCCGGCCTGTTCCTGATCGATACGGCCAAGGGCGAGGTGGTGCGCACCATTCCGCTCGTCAACAATCCGAAGCCGGCGCAGATCGCGCGCTTTCGCCCCGACTACAAGGTGTTGGCGGTCAGCAGCGTCGCCGGCGACATGGTGACCTTGTTCAACGCCGACTTGAGCGAGCAGACCGCGATCCCGGTCGGCAAGGGCGCGATGGACATGGCGTTCCGCGGCGACGACCTGTTCGTCGGCTGCCAGTATGACGGCACGATGCACATCATCGACATTCCCTCGCGCAAGGTCCGGCACTCGTTTGCCTGCGGCACCGGCGTCGAGTCGATCGGGTTTTTCTAACGCTTCTTCTTGGGCGGGATCACCGGCAGCAGCAGATAGAGCGCCTTGGCCTTGCTGAAATGCAAGGTTGTGGTGCCGTTGAAGACCGACGGCGGGCGGTCCTCGGGCTTGTTGTGCAGGAACGGCCCGCAGCCGGTCAACTCGTTCTTGAAATTCGAGAGCTTGCCGCCGCTGCCGCCGCCATATTCGTAATCCTTGCCGCGCACCGACAGCGCGATGCGGAAGCCTGCCGGGACGTGAATCGAGGTAGGCCAGATTTCGACATCGAGTTCGACCGGTTTGCCCTTGCTCAAGGGCTGCTTCTCGTCGTGCGTATGATAGGGCCGGTAGGGCGTCGACAACTTCTTGTCGAGCTTGCGGTGCGAGGCGCGCAGCCAGCCTTGCGCGATCGGCGTGTGCGGATCGATCGCGCCCATGAAGACGACTTCCTTCATGTCGCCGGTAAAGACGCGCACGACGGCGAAGATGTCGGCATCCTTGGTCGAGGACGACACGAACAATTTAAGCGCGGACGGTCCGGTGATTTCGGTGTCGGCTTTCAATGGCGGTGTGATGAAAGTGAGGCCGTCACCCATCGCCGCGAAGTCGAGCTTGCTCGCACTGGTTGGCGGTTTGGTCGCCAATGTCGTATCGGCCGGATGCAGATAGAATTTGGTCCATTTGGTGCGCGGGATCGGCCAGGCATCCTCAGGCCGCGCGACGAACTTCTCGCCCGGATGGCGCACCTGCAACAGCACTTTCGGCTGCTTGCTCCATTTGGCCTTCTTGTCGTGCAGGAAATAGTCGAAGAAAGCGAGCTGCTGCTCGCGGCCATAGTCGGTGTAAAAGTGCGTCCAGTGCTCGAGGCCGTGCGCTTCCAGCCATTTGTCTTTCGACGCCGCGCGCACGAAGCCTTCGAAATTGCCGCGCGGGTGCAGCCCCTGGCCGCCCCAGTTGGCGGCGGAAAATAAAGGCGTCTTGATCTTGTCCCATTGCGGCGAGCGGTCGCGGTGATACTGGTCGTCGAGCGGGTGCGCCAGAATTTGTCCGCCGAAATCGACGCGATTTTTGGCCAGTTGTTCTTCCGATAAAGTTTCCGGGCCGCAGACCAGTTCGCCGTGGACGCGGCTGCGCCTGCCGCGCTCGCCGGCGCCGTACTGCACGGTCTTGACCTGCATGTCGAACCAGTTTTCCCAGAAGGTGGACAGCATGCCGCCGTGATGCGTCATGTCGCGATACCAGTCGGCCGAGCCTTCCCAGATGCACATGGCGGCCAGATGCGGCGGCTGCAGCGACGCGACGTGCCACTGGTTCATGGCGAGATAGGAAATGCCGTTGAGGCCAACCTTGCCGCTCGACCACGGCTGCACGCCAGCCCATTCGATGCAGTCGTAGAAGTCCTTGGTCTCGCGCGGCGAAAAATGATCGATGACGCCGGGCGAACAGCCGCAGCCGCGCGAGTCGACGCGCACGCAGACATAGTCGTGCGGCACCCATTTTTCGGGATCGACCACTTCCCAGTTCTGGTATTTGTTGGTCGAGCCCGCCGTTACGTCGGGATGCTTCTCGGCCATGATGTTCCAGGCGCTCGGATAGCCGTCCTGAAACGCAAGATTCTTGGCGTAGGGGCCGTATGTGATGAGGACGGGGTAGCGGCCTTCCTTGACGGGGCGAAAGACATCGGCGCGCAGGACGATGCCGTCATCCATGGTGATCGGAACATTCCAGCCGATCCGCATCCCGTCGCGGATTTCGTGACGTTCCCACAAGGTGGCCATCGCGTCCCCCCGCTTATTTGCCCTTGCCGCGTTTGAATTTCGCCATCTTTTCCATCACCGCGCAGACGGCGGCGGTGTCCTTGGCCCCGAGGCCCGATTTCATCGCCTTGATATAGATCGGTTTCGACGCATTGAACATCGGCGTCGGCACCTTGATCTTGCGGGCGTAGTCGGCGATCACCTGCATGTCCTTGTCCCAGACATCGATCTTCATGGTGACGTCGTTGTAGTTGCCCTTCACCATCATCGGCGCGCGCAGTTCGAACACGCGCGAATTGCCGGCGCCGGCGCGCACCAGATCGAAGATCGCCTGGGCGGGAAGGCCGGCCTTCATGCCAAGCACCATGGCCTCGGCCGAGGCGACGTTGTTGATCGCCACCAGCAGATTGGCGACGTATTTCATCTTGCTGCCATTGCCGAAGGCGCCGACGTCATAGACGGTGCGGCCGAAGGCTTCGAACATCGGCTTGAGCTTCTTGATAATCGCCGTATTGCCGCTGGCGTAGAATACCAGATCGCCGGTGCGGGCCTGCGAACCGGTGCCGCTGACCGGCGTGTCGAGCATCGTGTGGCCGGCTTTGGTGAAAACCTTCCGCGCCTTCTCCTTGTCGGCGATGGTGAAGGTGCTCATTTCGACGATCAGTTTGCCCTTGAGTTTGGCGGCGGCGATCGCGCGCGCGACTTCCATCAAAGCCTGCGGCTTCGGCAGGCTGGTCAGTACCGTCGGCGCGCTCGCGGCGACATCGGCGACGCTGCCGGCGATTTCGACACCGGCGGCCTGCGCTTCGCGGCGGCGCGCGGCGCTGAGATCGTAACCGATGACGCGCCAGCCGGCTTTCGCCAGATTGCGGGCGAATGAGCCGCCCATAATGCCGAGGCCGATGACGCCGACCGTGCCCTTGTTCTTCCTTGCCGCAGCCATGTCGAAACTCTCCCCGCCGAATATGATTTTGTTGTCTGCGGTCTTAATGCGTCGCACCCGGACCTGTCGAGAGGGGGGGCGGCGTGTGAAGTGTCTTTCAAGCCAATCCTTCTTCCAAGATCTGCCGTGATCGCCTATCGTCGCCGCAAAAGAGACAGGGAGTTGATATGCAGATCGGTGTAGCGGGCCTGGGGGCCATGGGCGCCAATATCGCAGCGCGGCTGATTGAAGTCGGCCATCAGGTCACGGTGTGGAATCGCAATCCGGAAAAGACCAAGGCCTTGGCCGCGGCCGGCGCCAAGGTAGCGGCAAGCCCGGCGGCTTTGGCCGACGCGGTCGAAGTAGTGCTCACCAGTCTCACCGATGCCGCTGCGATCGACGCGGTCTATAATGGGCCGAACGGCCTGTTGTTTGGCAATGTGAAAGGCAAGCTGCTGATCGAGATGAGCACGGTGGCGCCGACAGTCGAGACCGGGCTTGCGCCGAAGGTGCGGGCCAAGGGCGCGGCCTTTGTCGAATGCCCGGTCGGCGGCTCAACGACTCCGGCGCGGCAGGGAAAGTTGCTCGGCCTGATGGGCGCGGAGCCAGCCGACGCCGAACGGGCGAAACCTATTCTCGAACAGCTTTGCCGCAAGATAGAGCATTGCGGGCCGGTCGGCGCCGGCGCGGCGATGAAGCTGGCGATCAATCTGCCGCTGATGGTGGCTTGGCAGGCTTATGGCGAGGCCTTTGCGCTCGCGCGCGCCGTCGGCTGGGAGCCGAAGCGACTGCTCGACCTGTTCGTCGAGAGCAACGGCGCCAACAACGCCCTGAAGCATCGCGCCGAGATGGTGGTGGCGCTGTTCGAGGGCCGCGATCCGGGGCCGACGACTTTCAGCATCGACAATGCGCGCAAGGATCTGCGCACCATGGTCGAAGCGGGCACCGCGCTCGGCGCCGATATGATCGCGACCAAGGCCGCGCTCGCCGGTTTCGAGGACGCGGCGCAGCACGGGCAGGGCGGCGGCGACGGCGCCAGCCTGTCGGTCTATTGGGCCGGCCGCAAGAAATCCTAGAGTTCGCAACGCAGCACGTTTTCAAAAATTGGAGTTATCATGTCCGTCACGCTTGCCCAGGCTTCCAGCATTATCGATGTCGCGCTGAAAGTGGCGCGCGACCAGAAGCAGATGCCGCAGACCATCGTGGTGCTCGACACCGGCGGTCATATCGTCTGCGCCAAGCGCGAGGACGGCTCCGGCATTATCCGCTACGAGATCGCGGTCGCCAAAGCCTACGGCGCGCTCGGCATGGGCTGGGGCTCGCGCACCAGCATGGAGCGGGCGACGCAGAACCCGAATTTCTTCGCCGCGATCGAAGCGGCGAGCGGTGGGCGGATCGTGCCCAACCCCGGTGGCGTGCTGATCCGCGATGCCGCGAATGTGATCGTGGGTGCTGTCGGCATTTCCGGCGACACCGGCGACAATGATGAGATCATCGCTGTCGCCGGTATCGAAGCGGCCGGGCTGAAGGCCGATCCGGGCGGCAGCAAGAAATAGTTCACGGCCCGCGCAAAGCGGGCGTGAAAAAAATGAAAATGGGAGGGCGGCGGTGAAGCTATTTTCGTTCTGGCGGTCGCTGGCGACCTATCGCGTGCGCATTGCGCTCAATCTCAAGGGCCTGTCGCCCGAGGTGATCGAGGTTAACCTGATGAAAGGCCATCAGCGCGATCCGCAATTCCGCGCCGTCAATCCGATGATGGCGCTGCCGGCACTGGTCGACGGCGAGGGACCGGCTTTGTTCGAGTCGCTGGCGATCATCGAATATATCGACGAGGTTCACCCGACGCCGCCGCTGCTACCGTCCGCGCCGAAAGCGCGGGCGCGGGTGCGCGGGTTGGCTCAGCTCGTCGCCGCCGACTCGCATCCATTGATCGTGCCGCGCGTGCGCGAATATCTTAGCGCTGAGTTCAAGATCGACGAGGCCGGCGTCGCCAAATGGGCGCAGCACTGGCACCAGGCGGCATTGTCGGGGCTGGAAGAACATCTCGCCACCGAGAAAGACACCGGCACTTTTTGCCAGGGCGAACAGGTGACGATCGCCGATATTTGTCTGGCCAGTCAGGTGGCCGGCGCCAATTTCTTTAAAGTCGATCTGACGCCCTACCCGACGGTCAATCGTATCGCCGCATCTTGCGCCAAGATCGATGCCTTTGCGCGCGCCCATCCGCTCAAGCAGCCGGGCGCGCCGGCATCGGTGTGAGCCTCAGGCTGTCTCGCGCGGCAACAGGCCGAAGTCGGTGAGAATGCGTTCGCCGGACTGGCGCAGCGCGACTTTCTTTTCCGCAAGCGCGCCGTAAAGCAGACGGCCGTCGCGCTTCACGATGCGGCCGGCGACCAGCACGGTGTCGACGCTGGCGACGCCGCCCTGCATCACAGCCGACGCGACCGGATCGGTGACCGGGAACATCGCCAGATCGTCGGCACGCAGCAGCACGATGTCCGCCTGTTTGCCCGGAGTCAGCGAGCCGACCTGCGAATCGAGCCCGGCCATGCGCGCGCCATGGATGGTGGCCCATTCCAGAGCCTGCCGGCAGGTCACCGGCATGTCCAGCGGCCGGCTGCCGGTCTGGCTCAGAATTTCCAGCGTGCGGCGATGGCGTTCGTGCTGCAAGGTCGTGCGCATGGCGCTGAACATGTCGCCGCGCGACGCCGGCTCGACATCGGTGCCGATCGACATCGGCGACCCGCAGGCCTGCAATACGCCGGTGAGCGGATCGCCATAGCCCATCTGCAATTCGATTTCGGCGGTGGAGGTGAACTGCGCGCCGGCGCCGGCAAGCCGGCGGATCAGGTCGTGCGCCATGTCGTTGCCGTGCACGATATTGAAATTGGTGCCGATGGCCCCGTCGTCGAGCAGGCGCTGGAAACCATCCGGCTGCATCACGATGCCGCCGCCGACATGCATGCTGGCGATGAGGCCGAAGTCGCGCGCCAGGCGCACGTCGGACAAAGTCACCTCGCGCGTCGAATAAGACGGCCCGAGAATGGCGAGGCCGAGCGTGACCAGACCGTCATGGCTGGCAAAGCGGCCCTTGCGCAGGCGCTCGACCTCGGCGCGCGGCATCGGAATTTCGCTGTAGTGCCTCTCGCCCGGTTTCGGATCGGGCTTCGGCGAGCCGTGCAGGAACAGCGCGCGTGCGCCGGAAGATGTAAGGCCGTCGATGGCCGCGTCGGTATGTTCCGGCGTGCGGTTGACGTGGCACCAGTCGACCAAAGTCGTCGTGCCGCTGTTGAGCGCATTGAGCGCGCCCATCAGATTGGCGATCTGAACATCCTCGGGGCGAAAATGTCCGGCCAGTCCGCCGTGCATCGCCTGCATATATTTGCCGACGGTCCAGTCGCCGGCAATGCCGCGCAGCGCGCTCTGCCAGGTATGGACGTGCGCGTTGATCAGGCCGGGCAGTACGATCATGCCGCTGGCGTCGATGATCTCGGCATCGTCGGCGGCGAGCGTCGGCGCGATCGCGGCGATGCGGCCGTTCTCCACCAGCACGTCGCCGCGCGGCAGGTCCTTGATCGTCGCGTCCATCGAGACGATCGATCCGCCCTTAATCAGTAAACGAGTCACGCGCCGCTCCGTCGCCTGTGATGCTGTGAATGATGCGGTAGCCCTAGCTGGTGGCGTCGCTGAAATCCAGCGCGCCAGCCGTGCGATGGCGCATGGGGCATCCGCCGGATTTCGGCCCACATGTTGGGCGGCTTTACGCCGACGCGCATCATGCCCTAGGCTGGATTCTGGCTTCGGCCGACATTTGGCCCTGTGAAAACACGCTGCAAGGACGTTCCCACGATGAAGCTCGGCTTTTTCACCATGCCCATCCATCCGCTCGCCAAGGACTGGCGTCAGTCGCTGCGCGAGGATCGGGAGGCGTTCATTCTTGCCGACGAACTCGGCTTTGCCGAAGCCTTGTGTGGCGAGCATGTCACCGACCGCGCCGAGAACATCACGTCCTGCGCGCTGTTTCTGGCGACTTTGGTTCACGCCACCAAGCAGATCAAACTCGGCACCGGCACCATCAACATGCCGAACACGCATCCGGCGGCGGTCGCCTCGCAGATCGCGATGCTCGATCACATGCTCGACGGCCGCTTCATCTTCGGCATCAGCCCCGGCGGTCTGTTGTCGGACGCGGAAGTGTTCGGCAATCTCGACGCCAATCGCAACGAAATGTTTCTCGAAGGCATCAATCAGGTGCTGGCGATCTGGGCCAACGATCCGCCGTACAATCTCAAGGGCAAGTACTGGAACATCAGCGTCGAGCGCCAGTTCCTGCCCGATCTCGGCCAGGGCTATATCGCCAAGCCGCTGCAGCGGCCGCATCCGCCGATCGTCGTCACCGCGGTGGCGCCGTTCTCGAAAGGCGTGACCGAAGCCGCCGCGCGCGGCTGGGAGCCGATCTCGGCGAACTTCCTGATGCCGCAATGGGTGAAGAGCCATTGGCCGAAATATGTCGAGGGCTGCGAGCGCGTCGGCCGGCCGGCGCTGGCGGAAAACTGGCGCGTCGCGCGCTCGATCTTCGTCGCCGACGACGAGAAGACGGCCAAGGCCTATGCCACCGATCCAAACGGGCCGTACCGCTATTATTACAGCCAGCTCTACACCAAGCTGAAAATGAACGGCCGCATCGAACTGTTCAAGACGCACCGCGATCAGCCGGACGACGAAGTGACGCTCGACAATATCTGCGACGCGCTCATTACCTACGGCACACCGGACAAGGTTGCCGACGAATTGCTGAAGTATCGCGAGACGGTCGGCGATTTCGGCACGCTGCTCTATGCCGGCAAGGACTGGAAGGACCGCGATCTCGGCCGCCGCTCGATGGTGCTGCTGGCCGAGAAAGTGCTGCCCAAGGTCAACGCGGCGATCAAATGAGCCGGCCGCGCATTTTCGTCACCCAGCCGATCGCCGAGAGCGCGCTTAACCGCCTGCGCGCCGTCGCCGATGTCGAGGTCAATCCGGATTCGAGCCGCGTCCTGCCCAAGGACAAACTGATCGCGGGCGTGAAGCGGGCCGACATCCTGCTGTGCCTGCTGCATGACGTCATCGACCGCGATGTGCTCACCGCCAACCCCGCGCTCAAGGCGGTGTCGTCGATGAACATCACGCAGGACCGCATCGATCTCGCGGCGGCGACCGAACTCGGCATTCCTGTCACTAACATCCCGGCGATCGTCACCGACGCGACGGCGGATATCGCTTTCGGCCTGCTGCTCGCGGTGGCGCGCAATATCGCGCTCGGCGACCGGCTGTTCCGGCAGGGCGTTTACCCCGGCTCGCAATCCAACCATCTCGCTGGCTACGCGGTGAGCGGCAAGACTTTGGGCCTCGTCGGCTTCGGCCGTATCGGCCGGGCCGTCGGCCGCCGTGGTGGCGGCTTCGGCATGAAAATCATCTATTGCGATCCGCGCCGCTTGCCCGAAGCGGAAGAACAGAAATTCGGCGCGACCTATGGCAGCTTCGAGGACGTGCTGCGTCAATCGGACTTCGTCTCGCTGCACCCGCAATTGGCGCCGGAAACACGCCACCTGATGAGCGACGCGCAATTCGCGCTGATGAAGAAGACGGCCTTCGTTATCAATACGGCGCGCGGCCCGGTGATTGACGAGGCGGCTCTGGTGCGGGCGCTGAAGGAAAAGAAAATCGCCGGCGCGGGGCTCGACGTCTATGAGTTTGAGCCTCAGGTGTCGCCCGATCTGGTCGCCATGGACAATGTCGTGCTGACGCCGCACCTCGGCAGCGGCGTTCTCGAATTGCGCGAGGGCATGGCCAATGTCGTGGCCGACAACTGCATCGCGCTGATCGAGGGCAAGCCGCCGGTCAGTTGCCTCAATCCGCAGGTGTTGAAGAAGTTGTTTTGATCTTATCCCTCCCCTAAAAGGGGAGGGTCCGGCGCCGTAAGCGCGGTTACGCGCGTCTTCGACGCGCTATGGCGCCGGGGGTGGGGTCACGGCTCGAACAGGCGCAGCCCCCACCCGGCTCGCTGGCGCTCGCCACCCTCCCCGAAGACGGGGAGGGATAAGAATGCATCACTCCGCCGTCCAGCCGCCGTCGAGCACCAGCGCCGAGCCGGTCATCAGCGACGATGCATTGCCGGCGAGAAAGACGATCGCGCCGGTGAGTTCCTCAAGCTGACCAAGGCGGCCGAGCTTGATCTTTGACAGGACTTCGTCGCGGAACGCCTTGTTCTCGAAAAACGGTTTGGTCATCGGCGTTTCAAGGAATGTCGGGCCCAGCGAGTTGACGCGGATATTGTGCGGCGCGAGTTCAATCGACATCGCCTTGGTGAAGCCTTCCATCGCGTGCTTGGACGCGCAATAGACGGTGCGCCGCGCCGCGCCGACATGACCCATCTGCGACGAGATGTTGATGATCGAACCGGAAAGTTTTTCCTCGACCAGCCGCTTGGCCACCGTCTGCGCCATGAAGAAAGCGGCGCGCACATTCAGCCCCATGATGGCGTCGAAGTCCTCGACCTTGACGTCGATCAGCGGCGCCGGCCGGTTCATGCCGGCATTGTTGACCAGCACCTGAAACGGCGCGCGTGCGGCAAGCGCTGCCTTGACGGCGGCGATATCGGTGACGTCGAGCGTCAGCGCGTCGGCCTGCTGGCCGCGCGCGCGGATCGCCGCCGCCGCTTCCTCGATTTCGGACGCCGTGCGTGCGGCCAACGTCACATGCGCGCCGGCGTCGGCCAGCGCGGAGGCGGCGGCGAGACCGATGCCGCGCCCGGCGCCGGTGACCAGCGCGCGCTTGCCGTCGAGGCGGAAGGAGGGGGTAGGGGTGAGTTCAACGGTCATCGCATGTCTGCCTTCTTATCCCTCCCCTGAAAGGGGAGGGTGGCTGCGAGCGTAAGCGAGCAGTCGGGTGGGGTCAGTTCACGGTTGAGCGTAGCCCCCACCCGGCTCGCTTCGCTCGCCACCCTCCCCGAAGACGGGGAGGGACTAAGAATTCACTCCGCCGCCTCGCCGTAGGGCACATTGCGGCCGCCGTAGCGGCGCACACGGATATTGGCTTGCTCGGCGTGGCCGGTGAAGCCTTCGAGCGTACACAGTCGCGAGCAATATTCACCGATCATGGCGGAAGCCTCGTCGGTCAGCACCTTCTGATAGGTGCAGGTCTTGAGGAATTTGCCGACCCACAGCCCGCCGGTGAAACGCGCGTTCTTCTTGGTCGGCAAAGTGTGATTGGTGCCGATCACCTTGTCGCCATAGGCGACATTGGTACGCGGGCCCAAGAACAGCGCGCCGTAGTTCTTCATATTCTTGAGGAAGAAATCGGGATCGCGCGTCATCACCTGCACATGCTCGGAGGCGATGCGGTCGGCCTCGGCGACCATTTCCTCATAGCTGTCGCAGACGATGACTTCGCCATAGTCCTTCCACGCCTGTCCCGCCGCATCGGCCGTCGGCAGGATGGTCAGCAGGCGCTCGACCTCGGCGATGGTCTCACGCGCCAGTTTTTCCGAATTGGTGATCAGCACCGCCGGCGAGGTGGGTCCGTGTTCGGCCTGCCCGAGCAAATCCGTGGCACAGATTTCTCCGTCGACACTATCGTCGGCGATGATGAGCGTCTCGGTCGGCCCGGCGAGCAGATCGATGCCGACGCGGCCGAACAACTGGCGCTTGGCCTCCGCGACATAGGCGTTGCCGGGGCCGACGATCATGTCGACGGGTTGAATCGTCTCGGTGCCGAGCGCCATCGCGGCCACGGCCTGCACACCGCCGAGCACATAGATCTCGTCGGCGCCGCCGAAATGCATGGCGGCGACGATGGCCGGGTGCGGCCCGCCCTTGAACGGCGGCGCACAGGCGATGATGCGCTTCACGCCGGCGACCTTGGCGGTGACGATCGACATGTGCGCCGAAGCGACCATCGGATAACGCCCGCCGGGCACGTAGCAGCCGATGGCGTTGACCGGGATATGCTTGTGGCCGAGCACGACGCCGGGCAGGGTCTCGACCTCGATGTCGTGCATGCTGTCGCGCTGCTTTTGCGCGAAGTTGCGCACCTGCGCCTGCGCGAACTTGATGTCTTCAAGGTCACGCTTGGGCACCTGCGCGATGGCGCGCTCGATATCCCGCGGCGAGAGGTGAAAGCTTTCCGGCGCCCAGTTGTCGAATTTCTTCGAGTAGTCGCGGATCGCCTGGTCGCCCTTGGTTTTGACCTCGGCGAGAATGCCGTCGACGGTCTGGCGCACCTTGGCGTCGGCTTCTTCGATCGCGCCGGCGTCCATTCCGCGCTTGAGGTGACGGGGCATGTGGGCTCTCCTTACTTTCTAATCCCTCCCCTGAAAGGGGAGGGTCCGGCGCCGTAAGCGCGTTACGCGCGTCTTCGGCGCGCTATGGCGCCGGGGGTGGGGTCACATCTCGATCACGCGGGGGCCCCACCCGGCTCGCTACGCTCGCCACCCTCCTCGAAGACGGGGAGGGATAAGAAGTCATTTTATCGCCTGCGGATTGAGCGGCGAGCCGGTGCCGCCGGTGATGACCAGCGGCGGGCCGCAGAAGAAAAATTCATAGACTCTGTCTTCGGCGCAATCCTTGGCCAAAGCCGAGACGTCGAACATCTCGCCCATGCAAAGGCCCATGGCCGGGATGACGACCCAGTGCCACGGCTGGTTCGGCTGGTTGGGGCCGCTGCATTCGTTCGGCCGCACCTCGACGCCCCAGGTGTCGGTGCAGATCGCGGCGATCTTCTTGTCCTGGCACCAGTAGCAGTTCTCGAACTTGACGCCCGGCGCATCGCCGCCGGCATAGCCGCCCCATTCGCCTTCGGCGTTGCAGCGTTCCATCTGGCCGGTGCGCACGATGACGAAATCGCCCTGGCGGATCTCGACATTCTGCTTCTTGGCGCATTGGTCGAGTTCGTCGTTGGAAATGCCTTCGCCGTCCTTCAACCAGTTGACGCCGCGGAAGCGCGCAATGTCCAGAAGCACGCCGCGGCCGACCATCTTGTCGCGCGAGTGCTCGATGCCGAGAACGCCGAGACCCTTGGAGTCGATCAGGTTCGCGTCATGGCCGTTATAGGCTTTGTCCTCGTAGAAGATGTGGCCGAGCGCGTCCCAATGCGTCGCGCCCTGCACGCACAGCATGATGGTGTCGTCGGCATAACGCAGGTTGTTCCAGTCCTGCCGCCCGGCGGCGGCGTCGGTGCCGGTGGCCAGCATCTGGTGAATCGGGTTGAAGCGGCCGCCGAACAGGCCGTTCTGCGGACCCTTGGCATCGAGCGCCATGCCCAGCGCGAACACCTTGCCGGTTCGGATCAGCTTGGCGGCGTCGACGATGTTTTGCGGCGTGACGTGATTGAGCGTGCCGATATGGTCTTCCTTGCCCCAGCGGCCCCAGTTGGACAGCTTCTTGGAGGCTTCAGCGACGGCTTCCCGCCCGACCTTGATGTTCATGGGCTGCGTTTCCTTCTCGATTCCGTTCTTGTCATATCGTCTTCTGATATTGCGCCATGCGCCGGTGTCACTTCAAGCGGCCTCGCGTGCAACGCTAGATTTTACCCAACGCCGCGAGAATCTTTCCGGGCGTGAAAGGCATGTCGGTGAGCGGCTGCGCGCCAAGCGGGCGCAGCGCATCGTTGATCGCATTCATGATGCAGGCCGGCGCGCCGGCGGTGCCGGCTTCGCCCGCGCCTTTGGCGCCGAGTTCACTATCGGCGGTCGGCGAAACGACGTGGCCACAATCGATGTCCGGCATTTCCACCGCCATCGGCACCAGATAGTCGGCCATGTTGCCGTTGAGCATCTGGCCGCGCTCGTCATAGAGGCACTGCTCGAACAGAGCCGCGCCGATGCCCTGCACGACGCCGCCGCGAATTTGCTCGTTGACCAGTTGCGGGTTGATGATGGTGCCGCAATCCTCGACGCACCAGTGGCGCAGTAGTTTGACGAAACCGGTGTCGGTATCGACTTCGAGATAGCTCGCCTGAATGCCGTTGGTGAAAGCGAAGGGCCAAGCGCGCGGCACGTAATGGCGCGTCGCCATCAACTCGGCCTGGAAGCCGGGCGGCAAGGTATCGGGCCGGAAATAGGCGACGCGCGCCAGTTCGTCGAGGCCGAGACGTTCCGCGCCGGTCGTCTTGTCGACGACGATGCCGTTACGAATGTCGAGGTCCTCGGGCTTGGCCTGCAGCATTGCACCGGCCACCGCGAGCACATTGCCGCGCAGCGCCTTGCCGGCCTGCCAGGCCGCCTCGCCGCCGATGCCGGCGGCGCGCGAGGCCCAGGTGCCGCCGCCGTAAGGCGTGTTGTCGGTATCGCCGGTAACGACGCGAACGCGGTCCATCGACACGCCGAACGAAGAGGCGACGCATTGCGCCAGCACCGCTTCGGCGCCCTGGCCCTGTTCGGTGACGCCGGAATGGATGGTGATGGCGCCTTGCGCGTCGAGCTTGACCGTGGCGCCGTCCTGCGAGGTGATCTTGGCGCCGCCGACGCCGTAGAACGCCGCTGACGGGTTGGTCACCTCGATGAAGCTTGCAAATCCGATGCCGCGATAAATGCCCTTGTCGCGCAGTTTCTTCTGCTCGGCGCGCAAGCCGGCATAGTCGATCATCGTGTCGAGATGGGCGAGCGCTTCGTGATGCGAGAGTTGCTCGAGCTTCAAGCCAGACGCGGTCTGCGCCGGATAGCCGTCATCGGGAAACAGGTTGCGGCGGCGGATTTCCAGCGGGTCCATGCCGATCTTCGCCGCCGCGAGTTCGACGAGGCCCTCGGTGACGGCGACGGCGATCGGATGGCCGACGGCGCGGTACTGGCACATCACATTTTTATTCTGGAACACGACGCGCGCCTGCGCCCGATAGTTCGGGCAGTTGTACGGT
The DNA here is from genome assembly GCA_947479905.1 of Bradyrhizobiaceae bacterium. Lineage (GTDB taxonomy): Bacteria > Pseudomonadota > Alphaproteobacteria > Rhizobiales > Xanthobacteraceae > Pseudolabrys. Next base: position 16,666 of record CANKBJ010000016.1, on the reverse strand, counting down.
CCGCCTGTGAGATTGACGACCTGGTTCGCCTCGATGCCCGACGTGCGCGGATAGACCGAGTAGGGGCCGATGCCGGTCAAGTCGTCGATCTCGAAGGCGGTGATGATGCCGTCCTTGCTGACGCCGATCTTGCCCTTGATGCGGTGATCGCGCGCGTGAATGTCGGTGACGAAACTCTCGATGCGGTCGGCGACGAACTTCACCGGCCGCTTGAGCAGCTTGGACAAGGCCACGGTCGCCATTTCGTCGGCGTAAGTGTGGACCTTGATGCCGAAGGAGCCGCCGACATCCTTGGTCAGCACGCGGACCTGCGACTCGGACAAATCGAGATGCTTGGCGAACAGGTTCTGCATCATGTGCGGCGCCTGTGTCGCATGATAGACCGTCATGCGCTGCTCGCCTTCGTTCCAGTCGGCGACGACGGCGCGCGGCTCGGTGCAGACGCCGGTATGGCGGCCGGTGACGAAGGTCGCTTCGACCACGGCGTCGGAGTTGGCGAAAGCCTTGTCGACTTCGCCGACATCGAGTTTGCGCTCGAAACACAGATTGTCGCCAAGGCTTGCGTGGATCACCGGCGTTCCGGCATCGAGCGCGGTTTCCGGATTGGTGACGGCGGGCAGTTCCTCATAGACAATGTCGATCAGCTCGCAGGCGTCTTCCGCTTGCGCGCGCGTGCGCGCCACCACGGCGCAGACCGCCTCGCCCTGCCAGCAGGCGCGCTCCACCGCGATCGGCGACTGCGGCGCCGATTTGATACCCTTGAGATGGGTTAAAACGCCGACCCAGGGCGTCATCACCTTGGCCAGTTCCGCGCCGGTGACGACGGCAACGACGCCGGGCGCATTTTTCGCGGCCTCGGTTGATATCGACACGATGCGGGCATGCGCATGCGGCGAGCGCAAGTAAGCGACATGCGCCATACGCGGCAGCGTGACGTCGCTGATGTACTGGCCGCGGCCTTGCGTCAGGCGTTGCAGGTTCGGCCGCGGCACCGCGCGTCCGATATAGGAGTTCGGCCGGTCGAGGATGGAGAGGACGGGTGGGCTATCGGCGGTGATTTTCATGACTTAGCTCCGGCCCTTGCTTTCGCCACCGATTCCACCGCGTCGACGATGGCGTGATAGCCGGTGCAACGGCAGTAATTGCCGGAAATATGCTCGCGGATTTCATCGCGGCTCGGCACGCTTTGTTTGGCTTTTGCCTGGTTGAGCAGTTCCTGTGCCGCCGTCAGCATTCCGGGCGTGCAATAGCCGCATTGCAAGGCGTTGCGCTGCTCGAACGCCGCCTGCAAATCGGCGAGTTCGCCACTATCCGACAGGCCCTCAATGGTCTCGACCTTGGCGCCGTCGCATTGCGCGGCCAGCATCAGGCAGCCGCGCACGATGACGCCATCGACGCGCATGGTGCAGGCGCCGCAGACGCCATGTTCGCAGCCGACGTGGCTGCCGGTGAGGCCGAGATCGTCACGCACGAAATCGACCAAAGTCTTGCGCGCCTCGACGCGCTCAGTGATCCGTTCACCGTTGACCGTGATGGTAATGTCGACATCCATACTCATGGCCGCTGTTCCATCAATTGCGCGGCGACGCGCCGCAGCAGCACGCCAGCGAGATGCTTTTTCACTGCGCCGGTCGCCTGAATGTCGTCGTGCGGTTCGAGATCGAGCGCGGCCACCGCGCCATCGACATCGCCGCGCGCCAAGGCGGCTTCTGCCCCGGTTGCGCGCAGCGGCGTGTTGCCGACGCCGAAATAAGCCAGCCGCACGTTCTTCAAGCCTTTGCCGTCGGCGCGCGCGCTGGCGGCGAGTCCGACAATGGCGTAGTCGCCATGCCGCCGCGCCAGTTCGGCAAAGCCGATGCGCGTATTGCTGTCCGCTGCCGGCAGGCGGATGGCGGTCAATATTTCCTGCGGGCCAAGCGCGGTTTCATACAGGCCCTTGAAATAGTCGCCGGTCTTGATGGTGCGCTTGCCCTTGGGGCCTTGCGCATCGACCTCGCCGTCGAGCGCCAGCAGGCAGGCCGGCAGTTCGGCCGCCGGATCGGCGAAGGCGATCGAGCCGCCCAAAGTGCCACGGTTGCGAATGGCGGGATGGCCGATGAAGGGCATGGCGCGCGCGATCAGCGGCGCGTGTTGAGCGATCGTGGCGGAGCGCTCGGCGTCGGTGTGGCGCGCCAGCGCGCCGATCTCTACCGCACCGCTCTTGTGCGCGATACCGCCGAGCCCGCCAATGCCGTTGATGTCGATCAGCAGGCTGGGCGCGGACAGCCGCATGTTTAGCGTCGCCATCAGGCTCTGCCCACCGGCGAGCAGACGGGCCTCGGGGTTCTCGCCCAACAGCGCTATCGCCTCGTCGAGCGAGCGCGCCTTCTTGTATGCAAATGGCGCCGGCTTCACGTTTCCCCCAAATCCCCGAGTTCGCTTTTTTCTTATTGTGACCGGGAAAGCGGGCAGGTCAATGTGTGGCAGGCGCGCAGGCGGCCGCGTATAAAGCGCGCACAACACGGGGAGAGGGCAAATGGCCAGGGAATTCGACGGAAAAATCATGGTCGTCACCGGCGGCAGCCGCGGCATTGGCCGCTCGATCGCCGCCGCATTCGCGCGCGAGGGCGCGCAGACCGTGCTGGCGGCGGCCAGTCCCGCCAACCTCGCGGAGGCAGCCAAGACAATTGCCGCGGCGGGCGGCCTCGCGCCGATGACCATCGCCGGCGATTTGCGCACGCTCGACGGTTGCCAGCAGGTTTTCGATCAGGTGAAAGCCCGCTTCAACCGCTGCGACGTGCTGGTCAACAATGCCGGCGCCACCAAGGGCGGCAAATTCTCCGACCAGCCGGATGCCGACTGGACTGACGGCTTCGCCCTGAAATTTTTCGGCGGGGTGCGTCTGACGCGGCTGTTCTGGCCGCTGTTGAAGGACGCACATGGCAGCATCGTCAACATCATCGGCGGCGCGGCGCGCACGCCGGGACCGGAATTCCTGGTCGGCGGCGCGGTCAACGCCGCCTTCGCCAATTTTTCCAAGGGGCTCGTGGCGATGGGCAACAAGGATGACATCAACATCAATGTCATCCACCCGGGCTCGACGCAGACCGACCGGGTCGAAATGTTGTTCCAGCAATATGCCAAGGCCCAGGACAAGACGGTCGACCAGGTGCGCGCCGAGGCGGTGAGCAAAAGCGGCATCCGCCGCATTGCGCAACCCGAGGATGTCGCCGAACTGGCGCTGTTCCTCGCCAGCGCCAAGGCGCGTCACATTCAGGGCGCCGCCATCGGCGTCGATGGCGGGTCGACGCCGGGGTACTATTAGCCGACGATCGTCTTCACAATATCGATCGAGCGCCGCAGCAAGGTTTCCGACGCTTCCTGAGTGCGGAAGGCGGCGTGCGAAGTCAGCGTCACGTTCGGCAGTTGCGCCAGTACATTGTCGGCCTTCAGCGGCTCGGCATGAAACACGTCGAGGCCGGCATGGCGGATATGGCCGCTTTTCAACGCGGCGAGCAAAGCGGCCTCGTCGACCAGCGCGCCGCGCGCGGTGTTGACGAGAATGACGCCGGACTTCATGCGCGCGATGCGTTCGGCCGACAAAAAGCCGCGCGTCTCGTCGCCGAGCGTCAGATGCAGCGACACGACGTCGGATTGGGCCAGCAGCGTGTCGAGATCGACCAGCGGCACGGGCGCATCGGCGCGCGGCGTGCGGTTATAGGCGATCACCTTCATGCCGAGACCCTTGGCCATGCGCGCCACTTCGCCGCCGATGCCGCCAAGGCCGATCAGACCGAGCGTCTTGCCGTAGAACTGGAAGCCTTCGGCCGGCGACCAGACGCCGGCGCGCACTTCGCGGTCCATGCGCGCGACGCCGCGCCCTGCGGCAAGCATCAGCGCCATCGTGTGTTCGGCGACCGCGATGTCGCCATAGCCCTTGATGGTGTGGACGGTGATGCCGCGATCCTTCAACTCGGCGATGTTCATGTAGCTCGCCGCGCCGGTGCCGAGGAACACGATGTGCTTGAGCGATTTGCAGCGCTCGACCAGTTCGGTCGGCATGTAGGAATGATCGTCGAGCGCGATCTCGTAGCCGGCCAGCACCAGCGGCAGTTCCTCGCGCTTGAACGGCGCGGTGTTGACGTCGATTTTCGGATCGTCCGGCCGGATAACCTTGGCCCAGACCTGATCGAGTTGATCGTTGCAATCGATAAAGATGGATTTCATGGGGACCCTGGAAGGTTGGCGATATTGAAACGGTGACAATCGGGTGCGCTGCGAAGCGGCACGTCCGGTTGAGAAAGGATTATGCGGTCAGGCGGCGCCGACCGGCGCCATGCCGGCGCGTTCGCGCAATGTGTTGCGGCGGAATGTCATGTCCGGATCGATCTCATGCACCTCGACAGTCAGGCCGATCGGGTGTTTCGGATAAACGGGCTCCAGACGCTTGTCGGCGGCGGCGAGCAATGCCGCGCCCAGCGCCTTGCGCACCGCTTCTGGACGGCCGCGGCGCAGCCGCGCGGTGATATGCACGAAGCCGTTCGCCGGGTTGCCGTCGGCGACGCGGAAATATTCGCGGCGGGCGGCGCGGCTGCGGATGCCGACCAGTTCCGCCACCTTCGAGTCGATCGCGGCCTGATGCAGGTCGGCGACCAAAGCGGCGCCGTCAAGCACATCTTCGAGATTGGCGGAATATTCGGCAATGATATGCGGCATGACTGGCGTTAAACCTTCCCCGGCGTTGACGGCCTCGCGGGCGCGGAATACATGCTGCGGGCGCGGCCCGCGGTTACCATAGCGCCGAACCGCCGGGGATTCCATGCCGCTCTGTGTGGCGTTGCGTGGCGGGATGGCAAGAGGTCTGGACAGGCAATGAAGCTCGCAAGCTATAAAGTGCGCGGCCGGGAGAGCTTCGGCGCCATGGTCGGCGAGGGCGCCGGTCTCGGCGTGGTCGATCTCAAGACCCGTTTGGCGCCGCGCTTCAACAGCGTGCTCGATCTGCTGCGCGATGACGGTCTCGACATTGCGCGCGCGGCTATGCGCGGCGTGCGCGCCGATTTTCCGGCATCCGAAGTGGAATGGCTGGCGCCGGTGCTGGCGCCGGAGAAAATCCTGTGCATCGGCATCAACTACGCCAACCGCAACGCCGATTACGGCGATCAGGACGTGCCGAAATATCCCAGCATGTTCTACCGCGCGCCGGGCTCGCTCAGCCCGCATCTGGGACCGATCCTGCGGCCGTTCGAATCCGAACAGCTCGATTACGAAGGCGAGATCGCGCTGGTGATAGGCCGCCCCGGCCGCCGTATCGCGCAGGCCGATGCGCTCAGCCACGTCGCCGGCGTGACCCTGTGCAACGAAGGCACCATCCGCGACTGGATCAGGCACGGCAAGTTCAATGTCACGCAGGGCAAGAACTGGGACGCGACCGGCAGCATCGGCCCCTGGCTGGTGACCGCCGACGAAATCGATCTGACGAAGCCGCTGCATATCACCGTCAAGATCAATGGCGAGATCACGCAGGACGATACGACGGCCAGCATGATCAAATCGTTTTCCGATCTGATCGCCTATGTCAGCACCTTCATGACGCTGAAAGCCGGCGACATCATCGTCACCGGCACGCCGATCAAGACCGGTCCGCGCACCGATCCGCCGACCTGGCTGAAGGCCGGTGACACGATCGAGGTTTCGGTTCCGGAAATCGGTACGTTGCGCAATACGGTGGTGAACGAGCAATGAGCGAGCGTAAGGCAGTCTGCGTCATCGGCTGGCCGGCGGGACATTCGCGCTCGCCGCTCATCCACAATTACTGGATCGCGCAGCACGGCATCGATGCCGAATACCGCAAGGAGCCGGTGGCGCCGGAGCAATTCGCCGAATTCATCACGCATCTGCGCGCGCATGGTTATGTCGGCTGTAACGTCACGGTGCCGCACAAGCAGGTGGCGCTCGAACTGTCGCAGCCGGACGACCGCGCCAAGGGCGTCGGCGCCGCCAACACTCTGTGGCTCGACGGCGAGAAGCTGCGCTCGACCAATACCGATGTCGAAGGCTTTCTCGCCAATCTCGATGCGGCGACGCCGGGCTGGGACCGCGGACTGGAAAGCGCCATGGTGCTGGGCGCGGGCGGCGGCGCGCGCGCTGTCGTTTATGGGCTGCTGCAGCGCGACGTGCAGCGGGTTTACGTCGTCAACCGCACGCTCGAGCGCGCCGAGGCCCTGCGCAAGGCGTTCGGCGCGCGTGTCGTGCCGGCCAACTGGAACGAAATGACGGGCCTGTTGGGCGGCGCCGGGCTTCTGGTCAACACCACGTCGCTCGGTATGGTCGGCCAGCCGGCGCTGGAGATCAATCTGCGTTGCCAGGCGTCGATGGTGGTGGCCGATCTGGTCTATGCGCCGCTCGAAACCAATCTGTTGGCGGCGGCGCGCGACCGCGGCCTGCGCACGGCGGACGGGCTCGGCATGTTGCTGCATCAGGCGGTGCGCGGCTTTGAATTGTGGTTCGGCGTGCGGCCTGAGGTGACGCCGGAGCTGCGCGCGCTAGTCGAGGCCGATCTGGCGGCTTCGATGCCGGCAAAACCGGTTGTCAAACCGGCGGCGGCGCAGCCCTCGCCCAAGGTGACGATGGCGCCGCGCGGCGGCGATCGCAAGAATCCCCGGAATAAATAGGTCGGCGAGGGGTTATCCGCCCTGATGGGACTTTATGGCCCACAAAGGGAGGAAACGATGACTCGCAGGCTCACGCTGGCCTTCGCGGCGGCGCTGTTGCTGGTCCAAAGCGCGGCCTTTGCGCAGCAGCCCGGCCGTATCCGCGGCCAGATCGAAAAAGTGGACGGCGCGGCCTTCGTGCTCAAGACGCGCGACGGCGCGCTGCTGACCGTGAAGCTCACTGAGGACGCGCGGGTGTCGGCTTTGGTCAAGGCGACTTTGGCCGACATCAAGCCGGACAGCTTCATCGGCATCGCCGGCGTTCCGGAAGCGGACGGCAGCATCAAGGCCTATTCCATTCATCTGTTCCTGCCGGCGCAGCGCGGCGTCGTGCCGGACCGGCATGGGCCGTGGGACGGGCCGGCAAACAGCAGCATGACCAACGCCTATGTCGCCGACATGGTGACGGGCAAGGATGGCAATGTGCTGACGGTGAAATACAAGGACGGCGAAAAGAAAGTCATCGTCACGCCGCAGACGGCGATCGCGGCGGCGGCGCCCGGCAACAAGGACGAACTGAAGGCCGGCGCGCAGATCATCATCTTCGGCTGGGACAAGCAGACGGACGGTTCGGTGCTGGCGAAGACGCTTTATGTCGGCCGCAATCTCGTGCCGGCGATGTGATCAGCGCGTTCGCGCCGAAGGTGCGGCCTTGCGCGTCGGCGCATGCGCCGAGCCGCGCGCGGTGACGTCGAGATCGCCGGCCAGCTCCGGCATCTCGCGCATCAGCTGCACGAGCTTGCCGTGCCGCGCGCCGATACTGCGCGCCTCGCGGTGATCCTCGATCGGCCGGCGCACTTCGTCGGCACGTGCGAGGCCTTCGATATCCGCGCCGTGCTCGGCCAGTTGCGCGAGCCACACCGTCAGGTCCTCGAGCTGCTCCGCCACCACGTGAATGACGCCGGCCTCCGACTGCACGCGGCCGCTGACCGAGACATAGCGCGCGCCGAGAACGACCGGCCGCACGCGCTCGAATATCTTCGGCCAGACGATGACATTGGCGACCGCGCTCTCGTCCTCGATAGTCATGAACACCACGCCCTTGGCCGAGCCCGGCCGCTGCCGGCAGGTGACCAGCCCGGAAATTTTCACCCGCGCGCCGGTGGCCATCGGGCGCAGCGCCTCGTTGCGGACGATGCCGCGCGCGGTGAGGTCGGCGCGCAGGAATTGCGCCGGATGCGCGCGCAGCGACAGACGCAGGAAACGATAATCGTTGACGACTTCCTCGCCGAGCGGCATTGGCGGCAAAGCGACGTCGGGTTCGCGGCTTGTTGTCGCCCACTCGCTCGCGGCACGCACTGTGAACTCCCTCCCCCCTTGTGGGGGAGGGTTGGGGAGGGGGGTGTTAGGCAACGCATTCGCTTGTGCATGCCCCCCCTCCCGCCGCGCTTCGCGCGTCGACCTCCCCCACAAGGGGGGAGGTGAAGAGGAGAACAACGGCAGATTATCCTCGCTGTCGCCGACGCGGCCGAGCGCCTTGGCCGCCCACAGCGCGTCGCGTCGCGTCAGGCCGAGCGAGTTGAAGGCATCGGCATCGGCCAGCCGCTCCAGCACGCGCGGCGAAAGCCCGGTGCGCAGCCAGACATCGCGCGCGGAGTCGTAGTTTTTCTTCTCCCTCCCCCCATAGGCGAGCGGACGCTCGCCGTCCGGCGAGCTATGTGGGGGAGGGTTGGGGAGGGGGGTGTATGACGCAATCGCCGGAGATTCACCCCCCTCCCTGTCCCTCCCCCACAAGGGGGGAGGGAACGATGATCGAGAGGCATCATCTAGCGATAAGAGCGCATCGCGCTTCTCGACGATGAGTCTGGCGTCCTCTTCAGAGAGTCCCTTGATCTCGCGCAACCCCAGGCGGATCGCGTGCGTGCTGCGGATGTCGCCCGCCATCTCGCGGTGCAGATCGTGCACACCGATCTCGGGTTTACCCGAGATCGGCAATGCTAATGGCTCAAGTCGGCTATAGCCGACTTGAGCAGCCGCCAGCGCGCCAGGCTCCAATGTCGAATCCCATTGCGAATGATTGACGTCCGGCGGGCGCACCTCGACGCCGTGATCGCGCGCGTCGCGCACGATCTGCGCCGGCGCGTAGAAGCCCATCGGCTGCGCATTCAGAAGCGCCGCCGCGAAAACATCCGGGTAATGGCATTTCAGCCAGGCCGAGGCGTAAACCAGAAGCGCGAAGCTCGCCGCGTGGCTTTCCGGAAAGCCGTATTCGCCGAAGCCTTCGATCTGCTGGAAGCAGCGTTCGGCGAAGGCGCGCTCATAGCCATTGGCCAGCATGCCGTCGATCATCTTGCGCTGGAACGTGCCGATGGTGCCGACGCGCTTGAAGGTCGCCATGGCGCGGCGCAATTTGTCGGCTTCCGACGGCGTGAAGCCGGCGGCGACGATGGCGATCTTCATCGCCTGCTCCTGGAACAGCGGCACGCCGAGCGTCTTCGACAGCACCGCTGCCAGTTCCGGCGACGGATAGGTGACCGTTTCCAGGCCCTGCCGTCGGCGCAGATAAGGATGCACCATGTCGCCCTGGATAGGGCCGGGGCGGACGATCGCCACTTCGATGACGAGATCGTAGAAGTTCTTGGGCTTGAGGCGCGGCAGCATGGTCATTTGCGCGCGGCTCTCGACCTGAAACACGCCGAGCGAATCCGCGCGTTGCAGCATGCGATAGACGGCGGGGTCCTCGGCCGGAATAGTGGCAAGCGACAGCCTCTCTTTCTCCCTCCCCCGCTTGCGGGGGAGGGTTGGGGAGGGGGAAAATATTTGTTCGGCGTTTGCAGACGAGCCCCCTCCCGCCACGCTTCGCGTGGCGACCTCCCCCGCAAGCGGGGGAGGTAAAGCAGAGTAATGCTGCTCCACCAGATCGAGCGCCTTCCTGATGCAACTCAGCATGCCGAGGCCAAGCACGTCGATTTTCAGAATGCCGAGCGCGTCGAGATCGTCCTTGTCCCATGCGACGAAGGTGCGCTCCGGCATGGCGCCATTGCCGATCGGCATCACCTCGTCGAGCCGGCTGCGCGTGATGACGAAGCCGCCGACATGTTGCGACAGATGGCGCGGGAAACCGACGATCTCGCGCGCCAGCGCCGAAATCTGCCTGACGCGGCGGCTGTCGGGATCGAGCCCGGCGCGGGCGAGATCGGCGCGGCCGTCGCCGCCGGCGCCCCAGATCGAGGAGGCCAGCGCGCCGATTGTGTCCTCCGACAATCCGAAGGCCTTGCCGACTTCGCGGATGGCGGAGCGCCCGCGATAAGAGATGACGGTGGCGGCGATGCCGGCGCGCTCGCGGCCGTATTTCCGGTAGATGTACTGGATGACCTCCTCGCGCCGCTCGTGCTCGAAGTCGACATCGATGTCGGGCGGCTCGCGCCGCTCCGGCGAGATGAAACGCTCGAACAGCAGATCGGCGCGGTCGGGATCGACCTCGGTGACGCCGAGACAGAAGCACACCGCCGAATTGGCGGCCGAGCCGCGGCCCTGGCACAGGATCTTCTGCGAGCGGGCATAGCGGACGATGTCGTGTACGGTGAGGAAGTAGGGCGCGTATGCGAGTTGCGCGATCAGCGCCAGTTCGTGCTCGAGCGTGGCGCGCACCTTCTCAGGCAGGCCTGCTGGGTAACGAAACGCCGCGCCTTCATAGGTCAGATGGCGCAGCGCGTCCTGCGCATTGTCGAAGCCGGCCAAGGTCTCGTCGGGATATTCGTATTTCAACTCATCCAGCGAAAACGTAAGCGCTTCGCTTAAAATGAGCGTCTCTTCGATGGCTTCGGGCGCGTCGCGGAACAGCCGCGCCATTTCTTGCGGCGGCTTGAGATAACGCTCGGCATTGGCGGCGAGCTTGCGGCCGGCGCGGTCGATGGTCGTTTTTTCGCGGATGCAGGTCAGCACGTCGGCGAGCGGGCGGCGATCGGGATGATGATAATGCACATCGTTGATGGCGATCAGCGGCACTTGGCATTCGCGCGCCAACTCCTTGAGGCGCATCAGCCGGGCGCGGTCCTGGCCACGATGCAGCATGCTGGCTGCCAGCCGCACGCGACCGGGCGCGATGGTGCGCAGGCGGGAGAGCAACGCCTTGTTGCCGCCGAGTGCGATCAGTTCCAGTCCGAACGCATGTGCGATCAGATCGTCGAGCGCGAGAACGCATTCACCCTTTTTGCCGCGCAGATTGCCGAGCGTGAGCAGGCGCGTGAGCCGGCCCCAGCCGGCGCGGTCGCGCGGATAAGCAAGGATGTCCGGCGTGCCGTCGGCAAAGGCGAGCCGCACGCCGGGGTGATAGATCAGCGGCAGGCTCTGCTCGCGCTTGGCCAGATGTGCGCGGACCACGCCGGCGACCGAATTGCGATCGGTGAGGCCGATGCCGGCAAGCCCGACGCGGACCGCCTGCGCCATCAATTCTTCCGGATGCGACGCGCCACGCAGGAACGAGAAATTCGAGGCGGTGGCGAATTCGATATAACGCATGGATACTCATTTACTGTCATGCGCAGATGCTTTCTGCCCTCTCCCACGAGGGGAGAGAGTAAGGATTACGCAAACGTGCCGTGCAGAAACCAACTCGGCGGCGCGGCATTGGCGAGGTCGCCGCGCACCAGGTCGCGGTAGAGTCCCGAGCGGTACAGCCAGAAACGCAGGCCGGATTTGTCCTCGACGCGGAAGTAATCGCGCGCGCGATTGTCGGCGGACTGCGCGCCTGGCTCGCTCCACCATGCGCTTTCGATGCGCTCGGGGCCTTGCGCCGAGATCACATCGTGCAGCGCGCGCCGCCACCGGAAACGCAGAGGCGGCCCGTCCGGCACTTCGGCGAGAGCCTCGATCGGCTCGGGGCGCGTCAGCAGCCGCAACGGCCGTGGCGCCAGATCGGCCTCGGCGCGGTGGCGGCGGAAGGCGTCCCAGCCCTGATCGGCCTTCACGGTCTGCGCCGGCACGGTGGCGGCGGCGCGTTCGGGAATATGGCTGTCGAGCGCAACCGGCCGGCCGACGCGGCTCGCGCCGAGCCGCGCGCTGAGACGATCGACCAGTCGCACCAGTTCTCCGGCATCTTCTTCGCCTCCAATGCCGATCTGTTCGGACGGGCACGATTCCGCTGTCACCACCGACAGCCGCGCCATGTCGAAGCCGAAACCGGGGTCGTAAGCGTCGGCCAAAGCCGCCAGCCGCTCGGTGAACAGCGCGCGGATGTCCCGCGCATCGCGCAACGGCCGCGACGTGCCGGCGGCGATGCGGCGCACCGCGCCGTCGGTGCGGAACAAGGTCAGCTCGATGCGCCGCGCGCCATCGCCGCGCCGCTCCAGCGCGATGCCGAGCCGCGCCGCCAGTTTTTCCACCGTGCCGAGCACATCCTCCTCGCGTGCGATCGGTTCGTGAAAGCGCTGCTCGGCGACATAGGGTGCGACCGGCAGACGCGGATTGAGCGGCTCGTGCTCTTGCCCGAGCGCGCGGTCGAGCTGGCGCAGCAACGATTGACCAAAGCGCGCGGTCAGCGGCGAACGCGGCAGGTCGGCGATATCGCCGACGCGCTTCAAGCCGACGCGCGCCAGCGAGGCAACGATCGCCGGCTCCAGCCGCAACGCGGCGAGCGGCAGCGGATAGAGAATGTCGCGCTCATTGCCGGCGGCATAGGCGGCCGGTTCGCCGAAGCGCGCGGCGGCGTGCGCCGCGCCGATGGTGCCGGCAATGGCGACGCGATAGGCGAAACCGGCGCGCGCGATACGGCGGCCGAGATCGGCGACAAGCTTTTCCTCGCCGCCATAAAGATGCGCGCAGCCGCCGATATCGAGCAGCAGGCCGTTCGCGCCATCGCAGGCGGTGAGCGGCGTATAGCGCAGGCACCAGTCGGCGATGTTGTCGAGCAGCGCGGCGTCGGCGGCGGCGTCCTCGGCGATGGCGTCTATTGCCGGATGCATGGCGCGCGCCTGCGCCAGCGCCAGGCCCGCGTGCAGGCCAAGACGTTCCGCCGTCTCGTCGACGGCGGTCAGCACATCGGCATTGCCACGCTTGCCATGGATGACGAGCGGCGCGCTGACCTCACGCAACCTTTTGACGCGGTCGGTGGCGAGGCGCGGCAGCCACAGGCTGAGCAGGCGTTGCGAGGATGAAGCGCTCATCTTGGTCTCTCCATTCCAGAATCCAGGACCCGAGCGGGCCGCGGCGGTTGCGAATAAGCTCAGTGGCAAAGCGCGGTGCGCCGGGCCCGAAGGGCGTTTGTTCGGTGGATGGCGCGGCGCCGACGATCCAGCGCGTCGCGGCGGTGGAGGCGTCGTCGCAAGGCTGCGCGCGCAGCAGCAGCGCCAGCGCGCCGCTTGTCCCCGCCGCCAGCGACAGCCGCCGTACGGCGACAGGATCGAGCGCGCCGCCGCGCAATTCGCCGATCACGGCGCCGAGCGCGCGGCAGCGCAGCGCTTCCTCCATCGTCCATAACAAATCGCGCTTATGCGCGACCGCGGCGGTCAGCAGCCGTTCCGGTTGAAGCGTGAAAAGGTCGAGGCCGGGGCCGTAGGGCGCGCCGTTCTCGGCAAGCGCCATGTCCTCGGCGATCCAGAGCAGGTTGCGGGCGGAGGCCGCGAGCCCGAGCGCGAAGCCGGTGGCGGCGGCGAGATGGGCCTCGCCCGGCGCCGAGATTTCATGCAGCGCGCCGCGCGCCAGGCCGCCGCCGAGCGCGTCGTCGATCGCCTCGATGCCGAAGGGCACAATGGTCTCTTGGGCCTCTTGGGCCTCCGCCGCGCCGGGGGCGAGCCCGGTGGATTTCTGCAAAGCCCGCAGGCGCTGGCGCAGTTCCTCGATCATTCAAGACAAGCCTTTGACAAAGCAACGTTATCGGCGATTTTCAACGGCGAGGCCGTTAAAATCGTTCCTGATTTGTTCTAGTGTGCCCAAGGCCAAGGCCATCGTCAAGACGCAAGGGATGGGGGCTCCTCGCCGCGTCAGGCCACAGCGCTGGCATTCCCGGCGCACGCGCCCCGAATCGCAAGGAGCTGGTTATTCCCCGCCGATATGCCTTTTGCGAATCCCGCGCACCAGGAACCAGATCGCCGCGAGCGCGACCGGCACGAACAACGCCGTGGCAATCGTCACGTCGACCGGAACGCCCTTCTGGTGCAGGCCTTCCATCAGATAATGGAACAGGCCGACGACGTAATAGCTCACCGCCGCGACCGACAATCCTTCGACCGTCGTCTGCAAGCGCAGTTGCAGCCTTGTGCGGTCGTTCATCGACTTCAACAGATCGCGGTTCTGCCGCTCCAGTTCGACATCGACGCGCGTGCGCAACAAATTGGCGGCGCGCGACAGTTTCTCCGACAAGGTCGCCTGCCGCTCCTCGGTGGTGACGCAGGTGCGCATCGCCGGCGACAGCCGCCGCGCCAGAAACGACGTCCAGGTCGGAAACACATCGACCTTGCGCTCGCCGATCGCCTGCAAACGCAACTGGATGATCTCGTTATAGGCGCGGCTGGCGCCGAAGCGGAAATGGCTGGCGGCGGCGCCCGCTTCCAGTTCGGCGGCGAGCGCGGTCAACTCGTCGAGCAGACGCTGGTTATCGACCAGTTGATGCGCGCGCCGCATTTCCTCGGTGACTTCGGCAAGCCGCATCTCGATGCGCGCGATCGACGGCGCCAGCCGTTGCGCCTCGGGCAGGCCGAGCAGCGCGAAGGTGCGATAGGTCTCGGTCTCGATCACCCGCTGCACCACCGCGCCGGCGCGCTCGGGGCCGAGGCCACGGTCGAGCACCAGCACGCGCACGAAGCCGGCCGGGTCGGCCTGAAAGTCGGTGGCGAACAAGGCTGTGCCGTCGGAATTCTCCGCCACCGCGAGCGAGGCGCGGTCGAACAGGCTTTCGATTTTGATCCTGCTGTCCTTGCCGTCCGCCAGCAGATGCAGATCGAGCGCGACCAGAAGCGGCCCCGGCTGCGGCACATTGCTCATCGGCGAGGCCAGCGATGAGGCGGCCGGGTGGAACGGCGGGCCGGCGTCCGACGGCAACTCCCAGGTATAGGTGGTGAATTCGGAGTGCTGCTCCCAGCGCAAGGTCGCGCCGCCGAAGGAAACGCGGTGATGCTTGGCGCCGCCTTTCAGCGGTTCGAGAGCGCGCCGGGCGCAGAAATCGGCGAGCGCGGCGCGGTCGGTCCTGGCCGCCTCGCCCGATGTGTCGAAGCCGAAATGCAGGATGCGGCGCGGTGTCTCGATCGCCGTGAACGGCCGCGCATGCACCTCGCCGAGAATGACCGCGCGCAACGGGTGCGGCGTCAGCCGTGCGTCGTTACCGCTGCCGATGGAGACTTCCGCGCTCATGGCTCATTTGGACAGGCTGGAGTCTCTTTGACAAGGCTGCGTCTTCTAACTTCTCTCGGCAAAAACGGGGCGGAGGAAGCCACTTGCGGCGGCGTCCAGCCCGGCATATGCTTATGGCATATGCCATGTTAGGATACACCCCATGCCCGATGAAAGGCACGTCCGGCTATTTCGCAACGGCCGCAACCAGGCGGTTCGCATTCCGGTGGAATTTGAACTGCCGGGCAGTGAGGCCATCATGCACCGCGACGGCGACCGGCTGGTGATCGAGCCGGTGCGCAAGCGCGGCCTGGTCGCCTTGCTGAAGTCGATGACGCCGCTCGACGAGGAATTTCCCCGGATCGATGATCCGGTGCCGCGACCGGAGCGCGCGCTGTGACTCGCTATCTGCTGGACACGAATATCCTGTCCGACCTGATCCGCAACCCGCAAGGCCGCGCGGCCCGTCGTATTGCCAAAGCCGGCGAGGACAACGTCTGCACCAGCATCATCGTCGCCGCCGAGTTGCGCTACGGCTGCGCCAAAAGTGGCTCGGCCAGACTACGCCTGGCGGTCGAGGAATTGCTGAACGAAATCGACGTGCTGCCTTTCGAGGCGCCCGCCGATGCCGACTACGGCGCCATCCGCGCGGCGCTGGAAACAGCCGGCACGCCGATCGGAGGCAACGATCTGCTGATCGCCGCTCACGCCAAGGCGCTCGGCGCGACCATCGTCTCCGCCAACACCAGCGAGTTCCGGCGCGTGAGTGGTGTCAAGGTGGAGAATTGGTTGGGGTGAGGGGGCGGTTGCGTCACCTACGCCGGCGCGCTGTGCATCCGCTTTTACCCTCCCCACCGCTGCGCGGGGGAAGGTAAGGAGAAGAGCTACACCCTTTGCTCCGTCTCATCCGCCCTTGGCGCACGCTCAAAACGAATCCCCAGCGTCTTGATCCGCGAGGCCAAAGTCGTCGGCTTGACGTCGAGCAATTCCGCGGCTCCCCCCTGGCCGAATATTTTACCCCCCGTCGCTTCCAGCGCGGCCAATATATTGACGCGGTCGCGCTCGCGACGGTCGTCATCGGTGAGAATGGATGATTTGCCGGCAGCCGGCGCTGCGCGTTTTCCGCTATAGCCACCGGTGCCCAGATCGGGCAGGTCGATGCGCACGCGGCCCTGGCGCGCCAGGATCGCGGCGCGCTCGATCACGTTCTGCAATTCGCGCACATTGCCGGGCCATGCATATTGCGCGAGCCTTCTCGCGTCGCCTTCGGTGAGGCGCAGTTCGCCGGTCTTGAGCTTCTTGCAGGCCTGCCGCAGCAAATGCATGGCGAGCGGCGCAATGTCGTCGGGACGTTCGCGCAGCGGCACCAGATCGACCGGGAACACATTGAGCCGGAAATAAAGGTCCTCGCGGAAGCGGCCACGCCGCACCAACGCTTTCAGGTCGCGGTTGGTCGCGGCGATGACGCGGACATCGACATCGCGCGTGCGCACTTCGCCGACGCGCTCGAACTGGCCTTCCTGCAAGACGCGCAACAGCTTGCCTTGCAGCTCGATAGGGATTTCGCCGACCTCGTCGAGAAACAAGGTGCCGCCGTCGGCGAGTTCAAATCGGCCGAGGCGGCGCTTGGCAGCGCCGGTGAAGGCGCCAGGCTCGACACCGAACAACTCGGCTTCGAACAGACTCTCGGGCAGAGCGGCGCAGTTGAGCTT